>JALONZ010000121.1 GCA_025454675.1 Anaerolineae bacterium
TTTTGATACATTCGGTCATGTTTCAACTGTAGTTGAGCTTGCTAAAGATGCTGAACATGCTGGATGGGACGGATTCTTCTTATGGGATCACCTGTTGCCCGATGAAGACTCTCGGTATGGTCCCGTTGCAGACCCTTGGATCACTCTCACGGCAATTGCCGGAGCAACCAGTCGTTTGCGTATTGGTGCATTAGTTACAGCACTTCCGCGTCGTCGCCCATGGAAACTTGCCCGCGAAACGGTCACACTGGATCATTATTCTGCGGGTCGACTCGTGGTTGGGGTGGGCATCGGGGGTGATTGGTGGCGTGAGTATAGCGCAGTCGGCGAGTCATCTGATATGAAAGTGCATGGCGCGATGTTGGATGAAGGACTGGAAGTCTTAACTGGGTTGTGGAAGGGAACACCTCTAACCTACCATGGCACCCATTACCAGTTGCAGGAGGCGCACTTTTTGCCTGCATCATACCAGATACCCCGCATCCCGATTTGGGTCGCTGGCGTCTGGCCGGGGTCGCGCCCGTTTCAACGTGCCGCAAAGTGGGACGGCATTGTTCCTACGGGACGTAACGGTACGCTCAGCCCCAACGATATTCAAGACATGCGAACCTACATCAACTCGTACCGCACCACGACCACACCATTTGAGATTGTATTTCAAGGACGCGCTAATGAGGTAAGAGCGGCAGAACGTAGCAAACATGTAGCCGATTACGCGACTGCTGGCGTAACATGGTGGTTAGAGTCTGTATGGCCTGATGTGGCATTGAGTGACGTGCAATCTATTATTCGTCATGGTCCACCACGTCCCAATGAATGATGCCGAACACAGTACTCCGACGTGATATATTATGTCATTGTATGTCCGCCACAAAAATAAACAGACTGTCATTTCCGCCCATGCACCCGCATCAACACATGCGGGGCAGGCTCAAGCGTTGCGCCCATATAGGGACGCACATCATCGCGCACCAATTCAAACCGATATTTGCACAATAACTGCGCCAAAACGACCTTCGTCTCTACACCCGCAAATGCCAACCCAATGCAATTCCGTGACCCTTTGCCAAATGGCAGATAGTGATAACTATTTGAGGCGGGCTTATCCTCACCCAAAAAGCGGTCAGGGTAAAATTCGGTCGGATTTTTCCAATAGGCAGGGTCGCGGTGCGATAAATAAATCGAATAGAGTATCCGTTCCCCTTTTTTGATGCGATAATGCCCAAATTGCAAGTCTTGGGTGGCAACCCGTGACCCCAGATGAATGGGCGGATATAAGCGCAATGCTTCATCAATCACCGCGCTCAGATAGGGCAGTTGGCTTAGGTGGTCAAATCCTAACGGGTTATCGCCCAAGACCGATTGAATTTCGTCATAGGCTTTTTGTTGCACCTGCGGATATTTCCCCAAAAAATACAATGACCACGCCAATGAAGCCGTGCTGGTATCATGCCCCGCGATGAGCATCGTCACCAATTGGTCGCGGATGAGGCGGTCATCCCAGCCCATATCAATCAGCGAGCCGATGAGGTCTGTCCCTTGTGCTGATTTTTGGCGTTTTTGGGCGATGAGGTCATATAAATACGCATCCACTTTTTTCAATTCGCGGTTATATCCCATGTGCGAAAATCCGCGCCACAATACCCATAAATTCGGTGAAATATAGCGCACTGCGCGGATGATGCCCGCCCACAGCCGTTCTATATCGGGTGTGAAATCGGTGTCGAATAGGGTGGATGTGAGGACATATAACGCGATTTTCCGCATTTCATCCAACATATTGTAAGCGGTGGCGGGTTGCCATGTGTTCATCACGAGGTCGGTGCTATGGAGCATCGCATCCACATAACTTTGGAGCATGGCGCGGTGCATAATTGGCTTGTGCATGGGGTTACGGATGGTATCGTGCCTCTCGCCATCTGTGACCAATACGCCTTCGTGGAGCAAAATGGTGATGGGTTCATTGGGCATCCGCCATTGCAGATGGTCTTTCCACTCGGTGGCGATGAGCCGATTTGCCTCTGCGCCGACTAGCATCACAGGATTGAATCCGGGCATGGGCAACCGAAAAATAGCGCCCATTTCGGTGTGTAAGGCTTCGAGTGCGCCAATCACACTTTTACGCCGAATCATGCCTTGCAGGGCTTTGATGCCAACCTGACCCGATGGGCGAGGTGGTTTTTTCAGGGATTTTTCATCAGACACGCGATTTCTCCAATCGTTACGAGGGAGATTATAGTGCTGATGTGATGAGATTGTCTATCTAATCTTCTAAAATTTGTTTGAGGTGATGTATGAGTTTCGGGATGTCAACCGATACAACATCCCAGATAATATCTAAGTCTACATTTTGATAATGATGAATAAGCCTGTGACGCATACCAATTATCCCAACCCAGTCTATATCTGTAAGTTGGTGTTGCAAATCTTTGGATACCACATTTGCGGCTTCCCCAATAATCTCAATAGCACGGACTAATCCATAAACCAGCAATGTATTTGTCGTTAAATCATCTTTTGTTTTGCCTTCTATAAAGATTTGCGTTTGAATAGCCTCTTTTAGCATATCTTGAAGGCGTGTTTTATCGTGAAGATTCATAAATAATTTGTGCATCCGCTAGAATATATGGACGTGAGGTCTCACGCAACGATGCAAAGGTTATTAAATCAACGGGGTAGCCTAATAAATCACTGAGTTCATTTTGAATATGGGTGATTCGGTAGCCAATGATAGTATTTGGGGCAAATTCGACTAAGACATCTATATCACTTTCAGCATGAAAGTCATTACGCAAAACAGACCCAAATAACGCCATTTTTACAATATGGTGTTTTTGGCAAAACGCGACAATTTTGGTGTAAGGTAGAAGAATTGCGGTTAAAGGTGATGGATTAATCATGCGATTTATTCATCCGTTAAAACAGGGGCATGATATATCATGCCCCAAAGAATTGTGTTTTAGTCACGGCTCATGAAAATTTGGAGCAGGAACAGGAACAGGTTAATCAAATCCAGATACAAGGACAGTGCGCCCATGATGCTGACTTTGACTGCCAAGCTACCATCGGCTTGGATGGCAGGGTTGTTTGCCATTTCTTTGATTTTTTGGGTGTCATAGGCGGTGAGGGCGGTGAAAATCAACACACCCGCCACGCTGATGATGAAGCTGAAAGCATCGCTTTGCAGGAAGATATTAATCAGCATGGCAACCACCAGCCCAATGAGCGCGGCGGTGAAGAAGAATCCGAAACGGCTCAAATCCATTTTGGTGGTGAACCCGACAAAGGTCATCGCGCCAAACAAAGCGGCGGCAGACCCCGCGGCACCATACACGGCATTAGGTTGAATTTGCGCGAGCAACACCACAGCAGACAGCGCAAAACCCATGATGACGGCATACACAAAGAACATGGCAATCGCCATACCCGGTTTAAGCCAGTTGCGTGTTACACCAACACCCAACGCAATCGAAATGCCAACGAGGGCAATTATCATGATGATGCCCATGCCCGGTGCATAAGCAAGTTGGAATAGGGCGGGTGTATTGGCAACGATGACGGCGGTGAGGGCAGTGGTGAGCAAACCGAGACCCATCCACATATACACAAGGCGCAAAATTTTATTCATCTTTTCGACAGAGATACTCTCCATCGTGAAGATAGGTGCTTGATAAGCAGGTTGTTGCGGTTGGTTAAACATACGTCACGTACTCCTCATGACCAAAATTTACATATACTCTATCATATCGCAAAAAATGTTAGAAACACACTATATCCAATTGTTTCAGCCTAACAACCCCTCATTTATAGGGGTTTTATCGCGTTTTCTCATCACGCTATAAGCATTGACGGTATTGGTGAAGCCATCCGCACGATAGCGCACGATTTCGTCCAGCATCGTTGCACGTACCAATGCGTCATGTTCGGCATCATCCACATAATGACAATAGCGCAACGCCGTCGCGCCACGTCGCCAATCCAACAAATAGTCATGTTGCTCGACCTTATCGGCTAAATCTGCATCCCATGCCGTGATGCGTTCCCGAAAACGGTCAAATTCATAAAACCGCCAACAGGCAAACACCAAATAACCGCCTATTTTGACGGCATTCGCCCAATTCCATAATGAATCGGTGCGATATTGGCTAGACGGGATGTGATGAATCACGCCAAACGCCACCACAAGGTCATATTCGGGCGCAAATTTTTTGTCCCAAGCGACAATATCGGCGTGTTCTAATTCAAATGCGATGTTTTTTGCCGATAGCGCCTCTTTTGCGGATTGCAACAAAGCGGGGTTATTATCTATGCCGTGATAAATCAGGTTACGACCCCAATTTTCATGCAAAAACACGCCAAACCTCCCATTCCCACACCCAATATCCAACACGCGAAATGGCGCGGTCGGTGTGGGGATGTGATTCAGCAACATTTCCCAGCCTGCCCATGCTTTTCCGCGTGTTTCATCAAAATCGTGCGCGATGGTCGTATAAAAATCGGCGTTGATTTTGTTCAATGTGGCAATCGTATGATTATCCATCAGCCAAATAACCCTCTACGCGGTGCGGGGGCATGGGTGAGTGTGGTCAATCCACCGCCGAAGGGGTCAAAAATGGGGCGCAAATCATCGTGAATCATCTGAATGGCTTTGAGGGGTGGTTTATAATGCTCGGCGATGATTTCTAAGAAGCCTGCGTGTTCACGGAATAACAACTTGGCGGTATCTTCTGCCACGCCTTCACTTGGGCGGTATTTATCACCATTCCAGCGCCATTTTTCCGGGTAGAAATAATAATAGAGGGGATAGGCGCACGCGGTTGTGACCGATACCCCGCGTTTATTGTAACTATACAGGTCAATGCCGATGTGTTTTGCCATTTCTGCGATGAGCGCCAAGCCTTGTGTGGCTTGCAATTGATAGGTGAAACTGGTCACTTCGTTAAGATGGTCAACAATTTTTGGGATGTAGCCTTCTGGATGCAACAAGTCATCAATCACTTGCTTATAAAGGGAGACTGCATTTTGAACATCAGCCTCATTTTCTGCTATGATGCCCAATGTCATCCTCACTAAGCCTTTCCATATCCATTCATGCGTATGGTCAGTCTCGGTTTGGAGCATGGTGGTGGTGTTATCTATCCAGTGTTCCATGATATTCGCCGTCAATAATGGATGTATCATCTCGATGACTTGCCCCGCAAGCATGGTTTGACGCAGATATGCCCACAAATCGGTTGGATGTGTTTCGACAAGCCAAGCCGATAATGCCTCACGCGCTTTTTCGCCTGCCGATTGATTTCCGAGCCGATAGCGATACCCGTTCAGGAGCATTTCTGCCAGTGGGTCGGGGTGTTCCGATTCTAAAATGGTGAAGGCTTTGGCGAATGGGGCTTTATCGCGTGATTTTTGGGCGCGTTGCACATGGGCTTCGGTAAAAAATAAGCCATAATGGGTGAATTGAGTCATAAAAATATTCTTTCGGGATTAAAATAACGATTGTAAGCGGGGGATGGTATCCATTTGTTCACGATGTGTTACACATACCACACCCGACATCGAAAAGGCGATTGTGCCAGCATCATTCACATCCAGCCCGTTGATGGTCACGGCACGCGGGGGCATGTCGGCTAAGAGTTGGCGCGGTTGGGCATCTAATAACAAGTCAATGCCAAAGCGTTGATGGGTGGGGGTGAAACTCGCGCCATCATACGCCCGAATGACCCCATTTTCAAAATCATGGGTGAGCAAAATCAGCCCATTAGGAGAACATACAATTTGGCGGATGGGATAATGTGATTCGATGGTCTTATGAATTTTGCCACTGGAATCGGTGCGGATGACTTTTTCGCCATCGCACACATAAACTGCGCTCCCGCCATGTGATACGGCGATGCTGGCGCGGAGTTCTGAGCGCGGGGTTAGCCCTGTTGGGAATACACCCACTTTGATACTCTGCTGAAAAATATGAATATTGCCACTTCTATCCAGCGCGGCGACCAGCCCCAAAAAACGGTCTAATCCAACCGCTACGAAGCCATCATCATGCACTGCGAGTTGGCTTTCTTCGCCAATATTTTCTAAATACAAGTCAGTTGTGCCACTTTGATACAGGCGCAATTTGCCATCACTGCTCAAAAACACGGTCACGCCTTCTAAGCGGATGGTGGGCAGGTATAAGCCGTTGGGCGCAATCAGGTTGGCTAAAAACAGTTGCCACGCATCCCCACGGCGGTCTTCCATGCCTGTGGCAGAGATGACTTTATCCCCCACCTGATTGCCTGTGGCGAGGTCATAATAGGCGACATAATTATGGCGAATCCAACACGCCAAAAG
>JALONZ010000122.1 GCA_025454675.1 Anaerolineae bacterium
GATGAAGATTTGCGCGGTGAACGTCAACCCGAATTCACCCAACTCGATATGGAATTGAGTTTTGTGGAACGCGAAGATGTGATGATGCTCAATGAAGGGCTGATTTTGGCGCTATTAGACAAATTTGCCCCCGAAAAGAAAATTTTGGGTCGCCCATTACCCCGCATCACCTATACCGAAGCGATGGAAAAATATGGGTCGGACAAACCCGATTTGCGTTATGGCTTAGAAGCCATTGATGTCACTGAATTGGCGGGCAAAAGCGGGTTTGCCGTGTTCAATCAAAATTATGTGGCGGGCAAGCCGATTAAGGTCATCCGCGCCCCCGGATTATTAACCGAGAACGGCGCACCTGTGAGCAATGAAAAGCTCAAAAAGGTGATGAAAGAATTGGAAGATATGGTCAAAGAGGTGGGTGCAAAGGGGCTGGCATGGATGGCACTCCCATTGGAAGAAGACGGCGAGGTGAAGGGACCCATCGGCAAATTCTTCACGGTTGACCAGAAATTGGAACTGTTTGAGAAAACAGGCGCACAAGCGGGGGATGTGTTGCTATTCATGTCGGATGTGCGCGATATTGTTTATGCGTGTGTGGATAAATTGCGCCGTCATCTGGCGGAACGCTTGGGTTTAGCCGACCCGAATATGTTGGCATTTGCATGGGTCATTGATTTCCCTCTGTTTTATTGGGACGAAGAAAATAAACGTTGGGACCCGTCTCAGCATATGTTCACCGCGCCCATGCCAGAAGATGCCGAATATTTGGATACAGACCCCGGTAAGGCACGCGGGACGCAATATGACCTGATTTGTAATGGGTATGAAGTCGGTGGCGGGAGCATCCGCATTCACCGCCGTGAGATACAAGAAAAAATCTTCCCGCTCATTGGTCAGACGATGGAACATGCCAAAGAGCAATTTGGTCATATGTTAGAGGCATTTGAATATGGTGTGCCACCACATGGCGGGATGGCGTGGGGTGTTGACCGCTTGGCGATGTTATTCGCGGGTGCGCCGAATATCCGCGAGGTGATTGCCTTCCCCAAAACCCAAACTGGTAGCGATGCAATGGCACATGCGCCGTCTGTGCCAGAACCCGGTCAATTAGAAGAATTATTCATCCGTGTGGTCGAAAAACCAAAGGATGAGAAAAAAGGGTAATAACACGATTTTGTAAGGGCGCAACATGTTGCGCCCTTACACGCATGATGATGCTTACTATACACTCTTAATAATCATCAATTCTTCATCACCGTGCTATTGAACACACCCGCCAATACCCCCCCGCCAAAAATCCCTATAAAATAAGGGATAACATAATTCAGATTACCCGCAATCAGCGCGGGTCCCAGTGTCCGCGCGGGATTGAGGGATGCGCCAGAAAACACGCCACCCGCTAAAATTAACCCTGTGAGCGACAACCCAATCACCAAACCCGCCAAATTCCCTGCTCTGCCATAAACAGCCGCTTGAAAAATGACACTCACCAATAAAAAGGTGAGGATGACCTCTAATGTTACTGCACCCCATAAATTACTATCGGTTAATGTGCCAACCGCCTCGCCCATATTGCCATTGCTCCCCAAGATGAGCGCAATCACCCACGCGGCGAGGATGCTCCCCGCAAATTGAGCAATGATATACACCACTGCTTTTAGCACATCCACTTTGCCCCCAATCAATAACGCCAACGTGACAGCAGGATTGACATGAGCGCCAGAAATATGTCCATAGGTGTAGATGATGCTGATTACAGCAAACCCGTGTGCAAATGCGGGGACAAGCACATTGATATTAGTGTTGGTGGTGGCTAAGATGACCGATAACGCGCCGATAAATACCAAAATAAATGTGCCAAGACCTTCAATTAGGCTCGATTTGATGAGTTTAGAGGACATTTGATGCTCCTATGCTTAAAAATGTTGGCAGACTATAGCATAAGACACATTAAATTTGGGATAAGCAGATTTAAGGCTTGTCGAAAGCCGACATGCTAAATGTCATATGCCAAAGGTTAAGGCATGGTTTGTGTTTAGGCTTTACAGAGGGGGCAGTTGATGTTATAACTATATCAATCCTGCTGTGTTCGTGATGTTGCGACTCGTTTTGAGCCAACACCCACAACGAGGGGATTGCCGTCTGAGATGAAGGTGATAGGCTTGCGTAGCCAAGACCCGATTCATCAGGAGAATTCCCACCTGCGAAAGCAGGTTCAAAACACTGTGACACACGGCATAGCGGGTTTCCTTAAAAAAAGTGTCATTCAACCTGTAAGGGCGCAACTTGTTGCGCCCTTACGGTTTTATAGCATTATTGCCCATAATCTTGACCAAAAACTGATACCATCAACTCGCCCAATGTTGACCGTTGCGGAATGAGTACGGCTTCACTGCGTGCAGTGGTGTAATTGGTCACATAGCGCCCATCAATGACACCTGTGGTCATATTTTGGCGCGGAATATCTTTCAGATACCATGCCAACCGAATCATATCTTCCAGTTCCATACCTGTGCTGACATTATTTTCTAGTGATGCGAGTAAACTGGGGGCATTAAAAATCAGGGTGGGGAGCATATCAAAGTCTAAGACTTTATCCCGAATGGAAAAAACGACTTGCTGTTGCCGACTGGCGCGGTCAAAATCGCTATCGCCATGCCGAGTACGCGCAAATTTGAGGGCGGTTGCCCCATTCAGGTTATGTGTGCCTGATGCCAGATAAAACGGGTCATAACCATAACTCATATTGGGATAATAGGGGTCATTGATGACATAATTGGTTGTGACGGTAATCCCGCCAATGGCATCTACAATCGAGACCACCGCCTGAAAATCCACTGCGATATAATCATGAATGCGAATGCCCAAATTATATTGGACAGTTTGCATCGCCAACTGCGGACCCGCGCCCGCACTACGAATTTCACCCAGCACCATCGCACTATTAATCCGTTGGTATTCAGAATAACCCGGTACTTCGACATACAAATCGCGCGGGATGCTTAAAATGCCGATGCTATTTGTGCGCGGATTTATGCTGACAAGCATCATCGTATCGGTGCGATATGCCAACCCAATTTCACCCGGACGGCGGTCTAGCCCCATCACCAATACCGTAAATCTACCTGTACCATCCCAAGGGGTTAGGATGAGACTTTCGCCATTATCTAGCGTAATTGGTCTGCCGACTGCAATTTCATTGCCAGCGATATTTTCGCGCAAATCAATGGCGGGGGGGAGCATCGCTAAATCAATCGTGGCTGTTGGTAAAATTTCCGGTGGGGTGCTTATGCCACGCAATACAAGGACGATGAACATCCCAACGACCACCATTGTCACTAACAAGCCACCTGCGATGATGACCCATGCCCATTCATCACCCGCCCCGCGCTTGTTTTTATACCGTTTGCGGGCGCGTTGCCGTACCGCCGAATCGCGCATAATGGGAGTTGGTGGTGGGGGAGTGGGGATTTGACGCGGGACATAAATCGGCTTATATACCTCACCTTGTGCATTGACGGCGGGTATATTCGGGACGGTTGGTTGGCTTTCGATTTTTCCCCAAGTGGGTGCATCTGGCACAGCCTGACTCTTAATTGTTTGGTCGGGGCTGGGGGGATTTTCATCAAACAAGGATTTCAAATAATCATCAGACATAGTTTGTGCTACCATACATGGACATGATATTTTAACAGTATAGGATGATGCCGCAAATGCGTCAATATCGCTTGATATACGATACCCCTACTCGCGGGGCTTGGAATATGGCGGTGGATGAAGCCATTTTATCCGCCGTGATTGCGGGAGATGCCCCACCAACCCTAAGATTTTATGGCTGGAATCCGCCTTGCTTATCATTGGGGCATGGTCAACCTGCCTCTGATGCCGATATGAATCGGTTACACGCACGCGGTTGGGATGTGGTGCGCCGTCCGACAGGTGGAAAAGCCATTTTGCATACCGATGAATTAACTTATAGCCTCGCATTGCCTCAAAATCACCCCCTCGCACAAGGGAGTATTGTGGATAGCTATCGGCGCATCAGTAGCGGGCTGATGGCAGGTCTCAATTTGCTGGGTGCAACCCTTCAGGCGGATAAACGTGCCGATGAATCGAAAATCATAGGTGCGGTATGTTTTGAAACACCATCGCATTATGAAATTACTGCATCCGATGGGCGAAAATTGGTCGGGAGCGCCCAATTACGACGGCGGGGTGGGCTTTTGCAACATGGCACATTGCCCCTGACAGGCGATTTATCACGGATTTGTGATGCTTTGGCATTTCCAGACGAAGAAGCCCGTTATAACGCCAAAAATAAGGTGTTGGCACGCGCCATCACCTTAGAAACCGCACTCGGTAGGACGGTTTCATGGGAAGTAGTGGCGCATGTCATCGTACAGGGTTTCATCCAAACCTTTGGCGCGGAATTTGAGGTTGGCGTGTTATCTGCATCTGAACGCGCACAGGCTGAACAGATTGCCCAATCTACATACACCAATTTTATCGCTTAGGCGGATTTTTGGGTGGTTGTTGGGGTGGATATTGCGGTGGCGGTTGCTGGTTATATCCCTGTGGTGGATAATTTGGCGGTTGTTGGGGTGGATATTGCCCCTGTGGTGGATATTGTGGCGGTGGTTGCTGATTATATCCCTGTGGTGGATAATTTGGCGGTTGTTGTGGATTATACCCTTGCGGGGGTGGATAGTAGGCTTGTGGTGGATAAACAGGCTGTTGAACCATTTTGACACGCACAAATTGTTTGCGACCATTGGGCATGGTTTGGGCTTGCCATTGAATATTTGGCATCCCGAAGAATTGTATCAATCCGCCAAATAAGGCGAGTAAGCCTGTCGCGCCAATGATGATAATCGTCTGTGTCGAATCGAATTTCAGGTTATCTACCGTCCCGAATGTGCCACTGGTTTCGGTGAGCAATAATACGCCAGACCCAATCGTCAAAATTGCACCTTGCACGGATGTGGCGATAATCAATAACGGACGTTGCATAAATTGGGCGACTAACCCGCCAACCAATGCGCTGATAATAATCGCGCCGAGAGATGTCCAATTGATTTGTGGTTCAAATAGGGGTGTGTTGGTGATGCGGATGACCAAAAATGCCAAGCCACCGCCCAAGCCCATCCCCACAAAAAATAAACCTGCGCGGAAGAAAAAATTGACCAAGCCCAGACCAATGAGTGCGCCAACCACACCCACGCCGATAATGACGACTGGTTGGGCATCGGTTAACATCTGACTGACCAAATAGGCAGGCACAACACCCCCAAACCCAATACCGAGTATATTCAAAAATAAACTGAATAACCGATACCCCGCAAATGTGATTCCTAATCCGAGCAATACCCCGCCGATGGTGATAATGGTGAGTGTTGTCATAAATAAGTCTCCTTTGGAGATAATTTCTAATTATTATAGCATGACTTAGAAAATATGGTATAATTTCGTATAGCCAATAACAATCTAGGACTAATGACCATGAACACCAAAAACCAATTACCACTTTTTGCTGATTTACCACCCCAAAGCGCAAATGAGATTCACAAAAAAACGGCACTCAAACACACCTATGCACTTTTCTTACAATTTCTGAAAGAATCGGGCAAATCGGAGCATACACTCAAAGCCTTTGATGCGGATTTGCGCCTCGCGGGGAGTTATTTGGATGACTCACGCACGATTGGCGAGTTGACCACCACCGACCTGAACGATTTTTTATATTGGCTGGAAAATGGGCGCGGTGTACCCTGTAGCCGAAAAAGTTATGCCCGCCGTGTGACCACGCTTAAAGTATATTTTCGTTGGCTAAAAGGGTTAGGCGCAATTCCATTAGACCCCGCCAAAGCGGTATTGCAACGGTCTGGACCCGCGCCCTTGTCGGATGTGTTGTCATTCGCACAAATTGAAGCGTGCATCGAAGCCAGTCGTACATTTCGCAAAGGGGAGCATCAAGATTATCGCCCAGAGATGTTATTTCGCTTATGTGCCGATACGGGCATGAAAAAAGGGGAGGTGATGGCACTCAAACCTGAAGATATAGACCGTAGCAATCCATACCAACCGATTGTCACTATCCGCCACAAATCGCGCAATGTGTACAAAGAACGGCGCATCCCACTCGACCCCGATTGGCTACTTATTTTGGATGCGTATCTTGACCAATATCCACAAAAAGCCGATAAAAATGGGCATAAAAAGCCCGAAATCATCACTTGTACCGCGCGAAATTTGGAATATATCCTCACCGATATTGGGACGGCGGCGAGATTGCCATTTAACTTGTCGTTTGAAGTGTTGCGATGGACGAG
>JALONZ010000123.1 GCA_025454675.1 Anaerolineae bacterium
TCTTCGTCCTTTTCGCAATTGTCTACGACTAAGCAATGCGTCACTTACTTGTTGACCACGATGATTTAGTTCACCTGTCCATACACAATACAACCCGCGCTTGAAGTAGGCGACAATCGCTACCCCTGTCGTTTTGCTACCAGGGTCTAGTTTGACCTGAATCGGTTGTGTATCGCCACCTTCACGGTCTTTCAGGATAATCGTGAATGGATAACGGCGATACACCGCCGCTTTCCCCGATTTGAGTAATTGCCGCGCTCGTGCAGGATTGCATGGCATCAGTGGTTTTTTGTTTTTGTCTAGTACAAATACACGTTGCATCAAAAGCTACCTTTTGGTCTCCGTTTTCACGGGTTAAGTTCACCGCGTCAATGTTATCGGGTAGTTTTGTATGTACATCACACTGGCTTACTCCCATTTCGACCTGTTTAATGATGTACCGCAGGGTTCGGAGCTGGTGAAGCACCCCGAAGTGCCTATGTATTCACCCATAACGTAGCCATCGCTGGCTGAGACTGGTAAGCATTAGGGCTATTGAAAGATCCTGCCTTTAGGCATGGGGGATGCTTACATTATCTTTTTTCTTTCAGAATGCGCGTAATTTGTTCAATATGATTCGCGTCATGTGTCCCGACTTGCATGGCTGAACGGGTCATCGGAAAATCGCCATATTCGGGGTGAATACCCGCGCGTTCCCATTGTTCTGGTGTGAGTGATTCAAAAAAGGCGATGAAATTGGCACGACTGGCGTTCAATTCGGCGAGGGCGGCTTGCAAATTTTGTTGATTATAAGCATTTTCGATGACCAAGGCTTCGTGGTCACGCGGGACAAATGTGGGTTTATCTTCATTCAAAATGCGGGTGGCGCGTTCATGAAAAATGACATCATAATCGCGCAAATGACATAACACCTCTAATACTGTCCAACCATCGCCACTATCGCGGTAGGTGGTGGCATCGTGTTGCGAGACATCCGATAGGATATTGTTCAGTGTTTTAAGGGTGTTGCTCATGAGGGCGATATGTGCCTTGCGAACTAACATCAAGTCCATGTGTAAGTAATCCTTTCATGAATTGGGTCATCCGATATATCATAGCGCCTGTTTGACGACACGATAAGGGCAGTTTCGATGAGATTTGATGTGAGATTGATATTTTTGATGATGCTGATGTTCCTCATGAGTATGGATGTAGGGGCGCAACATGTTGCGCCCCTACGCGCCCAGCCTACCGCGCCTATAGCGGAGCGCATACTCACCGTTGAACGCACAGTTGCCATTTATGCGGGGGCAGGGCGCACACACGCCCAATTGAATACCCTGAATGCAGGGACACAAGTGGCATTGTTGGGGCGCAACAACATTGGCAATTGGTGGTATGTTCAGTTGGATGAAACGATAGAAGGCTGGGCATTGGCGGGGTATTTTGCCGATGATGAGACTATCCGCCTGAGCGAAATCCCAATCATGGAGAGTTATCATGCCGATGTATCCCGCGTGATGGGCGAATTAACAACCCAATTGCATCAAATTCCCATTTTGCCCACCATCAGCGATGTCATGCGCGATGTGTTCATATTGGGGCAATCATTGGGGAATAATGCGGATGTCCTGTCGAAAGTCGGTGATTCAAATAGCGCACAATCCATCTACCTCACGCCGATTAGTGAGGGTAATTATGATTTGGGGGCGTATGACTTTTTGGCGGATACGGTGGATTATTTTTATGATTCATTCGGGATTCAACCGCAATCGGCAAAGGTGGGGATGAATATGTTCTCGTTATTCGAGCCAATCTGGTCAGACCCCGATTTTTGTGAGGTGGATGAAACGCCATTATTGTGTGAATATCGGGTTAATAAGCCATCGGTGGCGGTGGTGATGTTTGGCGCGAATGATGTGAAGGTGTTGAATCGGGCGGAATATGAAACACAAATGCGCCTGTTGATTGAACAATCACTGCAAAATGGCGTGATTCCATTATTATTGACATTTGGCAGTGACCCCGATTTGAACCCGAATCATGCCCAATTGTTGCGGTTTAACCTGATTACCGCGCAATTGGCGGATGAGTATGATGTGCCATTGCTCAATTTGTGGGCGGCGCTCACCGATTTACCGCGCAACGGGGTTGGTGAGGATTTATTGCATCTGACTAGCACAGGCGCGGGGATGAATTTGACGGGGAATGAATCGTTCTATGGATTAAGCCTGCATCATTTGTTAGTATTACACGCATTAGACATCATCCGCAGAGAGGTTATTTTGGCAGATGAAACTGTTGACTAGAGAAAATGTATTCGCGCTCGCCTTGTGCATCATCATGATTTTGGTGCTGATTGTCACCAGTGATAGCGCCCCAACATGGATTTATCAAGGATTTTAGCCTGTGACATTTAACCTCACGTTGATTGCTATTTTTACGGTGGGCGGATTCATTTATAGTCTGATTTTGCCCAAATCATGGCGCAAATGGACATTATTCATCGCCAGCCTGTTGGCGGTGTATGCGCTACAACCACCCCTTCTCATCCGTGATATGGATTTTATTTTGCCGACTATCACGATTTTTGTGGCAGTGTTCGTTTGGATTGCCACCCTCCCACGTACAGATAACCGATTGCGTATGACCATCCAATGGCGCGACCTGTTCACGATGGCTATCCTCATTTTGCTCATCACGGGCTTGGCGATGACCCGCCACTTGCCCAGCGAATGGCAATTGCTCACCGCATCGCGCCCACCAGACCCATTCACTATCTTTTTGGCATTATTGCCGATTGCGTTGCTCATTATTTTGTTGGGTGGGGCGCAAATTAACCAACCGCGTCAACGATTAGCATTGAGCTTCATCATCCTCATCATTATTGGCGTGTTCATCATCCTCAAAACCGAGTCATTCGCCATCGGGCTGAGTGGGTGGTTGCGCGAACAAACTGGCAGAGACGCATCGCTCGCCAATCCACTCACCGATTTGAATTGGCTGGGGTTTTCGTATGTGGCGTTTCGGCTGATTCATGTCCTACGTGATAGGCAAACAGGCAAACTTCCCGATGTGAGCCTGCGCGATATGCTGACGTATATCATTTTCTTCCCCAGTCTGACCGCGGGTCCAATTGACCGTATAGAACGTTTTCAAGAAGATTTATCCGCATTACCCGATATGAACGGACGTGACCCATCGCGCATTGTGGTGGGTTCAACACGCATTGTCATTGGCATATTCAAAAAATTTGTGATTGCGGATAGCTTGGCATTATTCTCACTCAGCATCACCAATGCAGAACAAGCCACCAATGCGGGCGGGATGTGGATTTTGTTATATGCCTATGCGTTCCGACTATTTTTCGATTTTAGCGGTTATACCGATATTGCCATCGGCATCGGTATGTTATTTGGGGTGCAATTGCCCGAAAATTTCAATCGTCCATATCTGAAAAATAGCATCACCGCGTTTTGGCAGGCGTGGCATATCACCCTCAGCAATTGGGTACGATTTTATATTTTTTCGCCCCTCACGCGCACGATGCTCCGTTGGAAACGCAAACCGTCATCCGATGTTATCGTCGGGATAGGCTTGGTGGCGACAATGGTCATTATCGGCTTGTGGCATGGCATCAGTTTGACCTTTTTGGTGTGGGGATTGTGGCACGCCACAGGCTTATTCATTCATAAAATGTGGAGTGACCGCACGCGCAAATGGTATAACCAATTCAAAAAGAAACAGGGGCAATTGCGCCTGTGGAATTGGGCGGGGATTTTTATCACCTTTCATTTTGTCGTGATGGGGTGGGTGTGGTTTGCCCTGCCCGATTTGAACACGGTGTTTTCGGTATTGGGTAAATTAGCAGGGGTGGGATTTTAGATGTGGAATTGGCTCATAAACCCAAAAGAACCGTATACATGGGTATTTTTCTTGCGTGTGGTCATCAAAGCCACATTGTTATTTTTGCTATTTAACCTGCTATTCGCCTGGCTTCGACCGATGGATTTTATCAGCCGATTATCCTTATATAACACTGTTGTTGTTGGTCGGGAACGCCTGCCCTATGGCGAAAATTCTGCCGAAGCCTATACCCTGACAACGGATAACATCCCTGCCATGTTTGCCACGCACGAAATTAATCGCGCTAAAGCCCCTGATGAATATCGTGTTTTGCTGGTAGGGGATTCTGCCACATGGGGGTTTTTGTTACCTGCCCATCAAACCCTCGCACAACAATTGACAGACAAAAATTATTTATTGGCGGATGGTCGGCGCGTGGTGGCATATACCATCGCGCATCCTGTCATGTCATTGACCAAAGATTTGCTCCTGTTGGATGAAGCCATGCGCTACCAACCTGATATGGTCATTTGGTTGGTCACATTGCAATCATTCTCGCAGAATCGGCAAATTGGCGCACCCATCATTCAAAATAATCCCACCCGTGTGCGCCAACTCATCACCGATTATGAATTATCACTCAATCCAAATGATGAGCGATTCAAGTCCATCATCAGTAATATGATAATCGGCAACCAGCGCAATTTGGCGGATTGGTTGCGGATTCAGTTATACGGCTTTATGTGGGGTGCTACTGGTATTGACCATGTGGTAAACGAATATACACTACGGCGTAATGATTTTGATGACGATGTATCATGGGAGAATTTCGATGCACCGCAGACCATCAGCCCCGATGATTTGGCGTTTGATGTGATTCGCGCGGGGCATCAGATGGTCGGCGGCATCCCCTTGATTGTTGTCAATGAACCGATGTTCATCGCCGATGGGGTCAATAGCGACCTACACTATAACAATTTTTATCCGCGTTGGGTGTATGATGAATATCGAGGCTTATTCACACAAGTAGCGCGTACTAACGATTGGCGTTATTGCGATTTGTGGGATGCCATGCCCCGTGATTCATTCACTGATAGCCCCGTCCACATGACACCCGATGCCACTGGTGAATTGAGTCGGATATTAGGCGAAATGCTGACCGATTATTTAGACTTTGGATATTTAGGAAGGGAATGTGATTGAGATGGATGAAAAGACAATTCGTGAAAAAATTCGGGCTTATATCACCGCTGATTTCATTCGTGACCCCGATTATCCGTTAGCGGACGAAGAAGGGATTATCACAGGCGGGATGATGGACTCATTCGCATTGGCAGAATTGGCGGTTTTTGTGGAAAATGCCTTTAATGTGTATATCCCCGACCCCGATTTGACGGTTGCTAAAATGGATACGCTGAATCAGATTGTGGCGCGTGTGATGCGTGATATGAAATAAACATGAAAACATTACATGATGCACAGGTTTTAATATCACCCGATTCGTCTGCACCCGCAATTATTTATGTCGCCAGTGATGCCCCGACACAAATCATCACACGGGGGCATTTTCGGGATGCAGTTCATCGCTATGCTGATGGATTTGCTCGTTTGGGCATCCGACCGCGCCAATTGGTCATCATTGCCCAAACGCAAAATTTAGAGGCGATGTATGCCTTTTGGGGTGCGTTGTTGATGGGCGCAATTCCGAGTATGTTCCCCACATTGACAGAAAAATTAGACCCTCAGATTTATATGCAAAGCATGGCGGAGTTGGTGCGCCTATCCGATGTGCGGGCGATTATCACCAGCGATGATTTTGTGGCGCAATTGGCGGGGCAGGTGAATTGCCCTGTGTATGGCAATTCGACATTCGCGGGCGAATCGAAACCTGCTACTTATACGCCAAATCCGCATGAAATCGCGTTTTTACAACATTCAAGTGGGTCTACAGGCTTACAAAAAGGGGTGGCATTGGCACATGACGCGGTTTTGCGTCAAGTTGTGGCGTACAGCGAGGCGATTCGACTGAATAATGATGATGTTATCGTCAGTTGGTTGCCTTTGTATCATGATATGGGCTTGATTGCGGGATTTCTGATGCCCCTCATACAAGGCATCCCGTTGGTGTTGATGTCGCCGTTTGATTGGGTGGCACATCCTGCCTTGTTATTCCGTGCGATTCATGAGCATAAAGGGACGCTGTGCTGGTTGCCAAATTTTGCTTATAACCACTGCGCCAGACGGATTCGCGCCCGTGATACCGAAGGACTCGATATTTCTTCGATGCGCCTATTTATCAATTGTTCCGAGCCTGTGCGTGATGAAAGCCATCGGTTATTTTTAGACCGATTCGCGCCAAATGGCGTGCGCCCCGATATGCTCACCGTCAGTTATGCGATGGCAGAAAATACCTTCGCCGTCACCCAAACCCCATACGGGACGATTCCGCAATTGGATAAAATTGATAAAACACATTTTGAAC
>JALONZ010000124.1 GCA_025454675.1 Anaerolineae bacterium
CACCATCCACCGCCACCCAATCCATTGAAGCCAATCCATTTTCGGTGATGACAATCGGCAATTGATAGCGGTCATAAATCACCTTACTACCCCAATACATCGTTTCGGGGAGCATCAGCCAATCCATCATCGTCATCGGATGTCCCTGTGCAGGTGATTTGAGTCCATTTGCATCCGCATACGACCCAAAATAAATATTTAACCCCACATAATCCAATGGTTGATGAATGAGTGCCATATCACCTGCCTGAATCGGTAGCCATTTACCCCATGCTTCCATCACATCGGCGGGATATTCGCCTTTGAGCATTGGGTCGAGCCATAACCCCGCATTACGTTTGCCATCATAGCGAATACTCCAAAATAAATCTGTCGCGGATTGAATTGCCTGTGAGGTGTTATCCGTTGGCACAACAGGATAAATATTCATCGCCAAACTGACCGAAGTCGGTTGCGGTGAAGTCGCACGAATGGCTTGAACACTTTTGCCATGTGCCAATTGAATATGATGAATCACTTGCATCAGCGACATCTCCCCTAACCTATCACCAGGGGCAAGTCGTCCTTGTTCATGTCCACCAAGCGCAAAAGCAGGCGGTTCATTGATGGTAATCCAATCTTTCACACGGTCGCCATACTGTTTGACCATCAGCGCGGTATAATCCGCAAACCAATCCGCGCTATCCCGATTCAGCCATCCACCGCGTGAATACAACGCATACGGAAAATCCCAATGAAAGAGGGTCACATGCGGGGTAATGTCGGCTTCTAATAACGCATCTATCAGGCGGTCATAAAACGCAATCCCTGCAGGATTCGGCTTCCCCGCCCCATCAGGCAATACCCGCGCCCATGAAATAGATAAGCGATAGGCTTGTAACCCAATTTGTTTCATCAAGGCAATATCTTCGGGATAACGATGATAGTGGTCACATGCAATATCACCTGTTTCATCTGCCCAAATTTTATTCGGCGTATGACTGAAAACATCCCAAACCGATAACCCCTTGCCATCTTCAAATGCCGCTCCTTCAATCTGATAACTTGCCGCCGCCCCACCCCAAATAAAACCTGCTGGAAATGTCATATTTTTTGCCTCCTCCAAATTTTGCACTATAATAAATTCATCTTCTTTGTTTTATCATCTCACCTTAGCGAGGATAAAATTGGGCATTTTGATTATTGATGTCGGTAGTTCATCCGTCCGCGCCCTGATTTTTGAATCTGGGAGCGCTCTCACATCACCAAAAATTGCGAGGCGCGAGCATCAGTTCCAAGCTGATGCAACTTGCGATGCACATCAGTTACGCCAATTGGTCGAAAATTGTGTGGATGACATTTTAGCCGATTATCCACATCCCATACAAGCGGTTGGGATGACAACATTTGTCGGCAATATGTTGGGAGTGGATGATTCCAACCGACCCATCACCCCATTATACACTTATGCGAATCATCAGAGTACCGCATCTGCCCGCATTTTGATGAATTTATTGGATAATGCCACGATTCATCAACGTACAGGCTGTCGGATTCACACCGCCTATCATCCGAGTAACTTATATTGGCTACGCGAAACACAATCCGATGTATTTTCGCAGGTCAAGACATGGCTGGATTTTGCCACCTATTGCTATCGAGAGTGGTTTGGGCGTGATATGCCATGTAGTTATTCGATTGCATCATGGTCAGGCTTACTCAACCGTGAACAATCGGCTTGGGATGCAGAATGGTTAAATTTGCTCGGTTTTGATGAAAATCGCCTGCCCAAACTAGCCGATTATGATGCCCTTCAGCAAGGATTGTCATCTGATTATGCGAAACGGTGGTCAGCCCTCAAAAATGTGCCATTTTACTTAGCAATCGGCGATGGTGCGGGCGCAAATATTGGCAGTGGCGGGATATCGCCCCAATTCCCCGTGTTGACCGTTGGCACAACATCCGCATTCCGCATCATCACCCCCAAAATAACCGACTTAGCCAGTCCATTATGGTCATATCGTGCTGATAAAGCCCATCATTTGGTCGGTGGGTCTACCAATGAGGGTGGAAATATCCTTATTTGGGCAAAAAACACCTTTAATCTAACTATCGCAGGCATCAACAACGCCTTATTCGACCAAAAACCGGCTTCGCATGGATTAACCGCATTACCATTATTCGGCGGGGAACGGAGTCCCTATTTTAACGAATCGGCACGCGGAACAATTCATGGTATCACGACACAAACCTCACCCATGGACATCATTCAAGCCTTACTAGAAGGTGTCGCTTTTCGACTTCGCATCATTTTAGATGCGCTAAACACCCCTAGCGATTTCATCCTTGCGGGAGGCGGGGCATTACATCAATCGCCTGCGTGGACGCAAATTTTTGCGGATATATTAGCCCGCCCATTGGTTATTTTGTCAGAACGTGAAGTATCGGCATATGGGGTTTATTGGCTCATCACACATGGCGGGGTGGCGAATATTCCCCCGATAGATGTTTCGCATGAAACGCCGATTTTACCGCGCCAGCAATACACCTCAATTTATGCTAATTTAGCTCATGAACAAGACTTGCTCTATCACAAACTCTATTCCAAAGGATAATTTTTCATGCCACAAAATGATGCACTCATTTATCAAATCGAAACCACCCCCATTTTACCCAATAGCCTCGCCATATGGGGGCTTGGTCAAATGGGGTTTATCATCAAAGGAACAGATGGAATCATTTACATTGACCCCTGCCTGAGTAATACCATCTCATCACGCGCATTTCCCGCCCCGATTCAGCCGTCTGCCATCACCCACGCCGATTATGTGTTGTGCAGTCATGAGCATATAGACCATTTTGATGTGCATACCCTCGCACCAATGCTACAAGCCAGCCCACAAGCGAAAATTGTCACCACGCGCTGGTGTATACCCCTCATCGAGGAACTGCATATCCCGCTTGAACAAGTCATCTTCCCTAATTCGCTTGAACCATTCACTTTGCCAAATACCACCTGCAAGGTAACTTCATTACCATCAGCACATTATGGGCTGGATTATGCCCCCGAAAAAGGGTATCGCTGGTTAGGGTTTTTGATTGAATGGAATGGTATCACCATTTATTTTGCAGGGGATACCATTCTTTATGATGGGTTGACCAATATGCTCAAAGGGTTGCCCCATGCCAATATCGCCATACTCCCTGTCAATGGACGCGATTATTATCGGGAAGCAATCGGATTGGCGGGTAATTTGCATCCCAGAGAAGCATCCCAATTCGCACGCGATATGAATTGGGATTTGGTGCTGATTGGGCATAATGATATGTTGCCCATCAATACCGTCCCAATGGGGGATATTGCCCAAGCCTTTGCCAATGATTGCCCCCGCCAAGCCTATAAATTGTTGCAAGCAGGCGAATTGCTTTATTATGTACGGTGATACCGTGCGCCAGCCTGTCCCATCTGCCCAACCACAATATGATGAAATGGGCGAATCACATTAAAATAAACAGGTCCCGTCCAACGATGATATTTCACAATCGTTATCACATGGAATTGATTCTGATGATTCTGTGTTGGACGGGCAACAATCCCTAAATATGCCGTCAAATGCGATTCTGTCGCGCCAGCCAACCAATAATCATTTTCTTTAGCGGTATGAATGGTGAAGAAAGTCGCTTTATCCCCCGCCACAAAACTCACATCTTCGGGTTTCATCTGCATATTATTGGGGATGCCCTCTTGTTTCATACCCAATAAGCGCACAAATCCCCAGCGCACCCGATACAAAAATTTTATCCAAGCGGGATAATAAGAGAACATCCCCGCAATAAATTCGCGCAAGTTAGCATCACTTTCAAATACTTTCACATCAATATGATTGGCGTTTTGGGCATAGGGCATCAAATCGGGTGTGGATTGAATCACTGCTGGCAGATTCATCATGCAACACCCCCTAAAATGACCAATCCGACCAATAAGCAGGCAACCCATTGTGGGCTGATAAGTAATGTTTTATAGGTACGGAGTGTGAATGCAGGCAAAAGCGCAATAACCACAGCAAAGCCAATAAAATATAATGCGATACAAAATGCAGTCAATTCGATACCGCTCAAATTCGGGTTAAATGCAAAAAAGAGGAGTATCCCCGCCGACACTAAAAATGTGACCGATACCCCATGCCAAGCGAAGCGGATTTCTTGTTTGGCAATTTTGCCATCTCCATTCGGAATTTTGGGGAATGTCTCGGCAGGCATCCGATTAAACACGTATTCGCCACCCCAAATGTGAATCGGCAACAACATCAAACACAATATTCCTGCAATCAAAAACCATATGTTCATTTTCCCACTCCATATAACCGTTGGAATTCATAAAAAATGTTCGCCATGCCGTTTTCGTCAATCGGCGGCTGGATTTGCTGGCATCCCACAAAAATCGTGTACAGCAATTGCGCCAAAAGTTGGGCGCGTTCTGCGGATTCGCCTAATTCAGTGAATAATTGGCATAAATAAGCCACCCGTTGCACATCTACTTGCGTTTGAATCGCTTGTACATCAGGGTCTTGCAATGCCCATGCGCGGATTGCCCGTTCTAAATGAGGCGGATAACTTGCGCTCGCATCTAACAAGGCTTGCAATTTGGCGGGTGGGGTTTGGGCTTGTTCAGTAATGCTGATGATGTTCATTGTGCCTTCATGGATGAAGTACGCCAACAAATCAACTTTATATCCATTGAATCCCTTAAAATGGTGATAAAATGACCCCTTCGTCAGGTTCAATCGTGAACACAATAACTCTATGGTCAAGGCTTGTGCGCCTTGCTCGGCTAATATGTTACAACCTTCGTCTAACCAATCTTTTTTCGATGCCATCTCTCAATACCATACCGTATAGTACGTCAAATTTAATATAGGATACCATACCATACAGTATGGTGTCAAATCAAAAAACAAAGATAACCTTTAATAGGCTTTTTGACCTATAAAAATATTTCTTGACACAAATTAAAAATTTGTGCTATATTTATTTATGTACAGATTTTCTATCCAAATCAGACGAGGGACAAAGAAAATGACATCTCAAACATCGGTTGGTCAAGATGAACATACCGCCGCTTCTTATTCAGAATTCATCGAAATTCGCGGAGCCAGAGAGAATAACCTCAAAGACATATCCCTACGGATACCCAAGCGTAAAATTACCGTGTTCACGGGTGTTTCTGGTTCTGGCAAATCATCCATCGTTTTCGATACGATTGCCACCGAAGCGCAACGCCTTTTGAATGAAAATTTTAGCATGTTTGTGCGTAACTTTTTGCCTCGTTATTCGCGCCCTGATGTGGATGTCATTGAAAATTTGAGTATGGCGGTGGTGGTAGACCAAAAACGGCTTGGGGGTGGGTCACATTCCACAGTCGGCACAATTACCGATATTGCCCCTGTGTTACGGCTACTCTTTTCGCGCTATGGTCAGCCCCATGTGGGGTTTTCCAATATGTTTTCATTCAACGACCCACAAGGCATGTGTCCAGAATGTAATGGCACAGGTCAAACGATGGGGGTTATATCGGATACTTTTCTAGATTTAGAAAAATCACTCAATGAAGGTGCGGTACAAGTGCCAATTTGGGGGGCATTTGAACGCGAGTTTTATGCGACTTCGGGCTTTTTTGATAATGATAAAAAACTCAAAGACTACACACCAGAAGAAATGGATTTGCTCCTGCATGGCAAAGACCTGAAAGTCAAAACCCAATTGGGAACTCAAAGCATCAATCTCACTTATGAAGGGGTCATCGAAAAATTTACCCGCGCTTATATCCGGCGCGACATCAAAACCTTGTCGGAGCGTACCCAAAAGCAAGTTGCGCCGTATCTCACCTCACAAACCTGCCCACTTTGTGGTGGCGCACGCTTGAATCAGGCGGCATTAGGTTGTCGGATTAACGGCTACAACATCGCAGACCTATCCGCAATCGAAATTGACGAACTGATTCATATCATCCGCAACATCAATGACCCGCGTGTCGCGCCCACAGTCATCACCCTGATTGAACGCCTGCAACACCTCATGGATATTGGGTTAGGCTATTTGACCCTCAACCGCCCCACCGACACACTATCAGGTGGCGAATCGCAACGGGTGAAAATTGTCAAGCACCTGAGCAGTAGCTTGGTGGATGCCATTTATATTTTTGATGAACCCAGTGTAGGGTTGCATCCGCGTGATGTGCATCGGATGAATGAATTGCTCCAAAAATTGCGTGACAAAGGGAACACGGTGATTGTGGTTGAGCATGACCCAGATGTCAT
>JALONZ010000125.1 GCA_025454675.1 Anaerolineae bacterium
ACGCAAAATGGGGATGATATTGGTCACACGCGCCCGCGCACCGACTTGTAAACGAGGCAATAAATAGCCTGTATAGGTGGCGGGGCAATTGGTGATAACGGGATTTGTTGGTGGGTTGGTGGTCGAATCAGATACACCTGTAATGGGCAACCCCGCGCATCCTGTCCCTTGAATACTGGATACACTAATCGCTACCCAACCCTTACCTGCACGGGTGCGGGTGAATACTTCATGCCAATCTGCGCCTTGTGTGCGACCTGTCACCCCATACACCTGACCACTGGTGACTTGTTCGATAATTGCGCCGTTCAAATTGGGTAATGTGCGAATATTGGCATAGGTGGCAGATAAGAAACAACTGACGGGACCGCCAACCCCTTGCCCAACATAATTTGTGGGTTCTGTGGTAACAGTTACAAAATTAGATGTTGCGGGAATGGCATTACAACCCGCGCCCGTCACATACACGTCTGATAACGATACCCATCCCGATAAAACGGTGTTTGTGACTTGATACCATGCGGTGTCAATCGTGCGCCCAATAACCGGGATTGTGCCATATGCGTCCACATAACCCAACAACACCCCACTACTGGGTTCGGTATAAATTGCCCCACGCCGACTTGCAACCGCCGATGCGGTACAAGTGGGTCCAGATATGAGTGTTGCTGTTGAGACGGGTGATAGTAATTTAGAATCACATACAACCGATACATTCGGGTCGGATGAGACATAAACCACATACGTTTGCCCGTTGGTGAAGGTTAGGCTAACGCGCCATGGGACGACTGAATAACCCAGATTATAACTGGTTACAAGTGGACACCCTAATGCGCCGTCATTGGTCATGACATACCCTGTATATTGCCATTGGGATAAGTTGCCAACGCTAGGGACGATGTTGCGAACAAGCCGTTCTGCGCGTCCGATGATTTCGGATTCGGTTTGGGCTTGTGCGGGGAGAAATATGGTGAATAGGGCTAAAAAGAGGAGTAATAACGATATTTTCTTTGGCATGTGCCTCACCTTTCGTAAAGTGGCTATCTCTATTTATAACTATAACCAATCCCAAACGATGAAACCATAAAAAGTAAAAATTTAGTGATGATTTAGGTCACAATTTCCAGCCAAATGATGCCCACTGTCAGGGTTAAAATGGTAATTGGGATGCCTGCCTTCAAATATTCCATAAAACCCAATTTTACGCCCCGCCCCCGCGCCACTTCTGCCACGATGAGCGTGGCGGCAGACCCCAACAACGTCAAATTTCCTGCCAGTGTGGATGACATAGCGAGTGTTAGCCATGCTTGTTGTGGGTTGGTGAATGAATCAATTTCGGTGCGAAGCAACAACACGGCGGGTACATTCGAGATGATGTTACTCAATGCGCCTGTGACCAAACTGAGTGCGGTTACACCACTTTGGAGCAAATCGGAGACGTGTTCAAATAAAATTTTGCTGATGCCTGTCGTCTCAATTGCGCCTGTGATGACGAACAACCCCGCAAAAAAAGCCAATAAATCCCAATCCAATGAGAGTAGGCGTTCTGGACGCAACCGTGAAATGAGCAATAACCCCGCCGCCACACATGCCGATGTGACGATGGGCAAGCCGATGAGGAAGGCTATCATCAACCCGAATACAATCGGCACAACACGCATCATTAAGGGGTTATACACACTGGGCGGGGGCAATTCGACCTGTGCCAATTCGCCCCGAAATTCTTCAGGATAAATAAGCACAATCACCACCCAACAGATGACTAATCCCACCAATGCGACAGGCGCGAGATAGGCTAAAAAGGTGATATAGGGGATGCCACTCATCTGCCCAATCACCACATTTTGCGGATTGCCTGTGATGGTTGCTACTGAACCCACATTGGCGGCTGTCCCCAATCCAATTAAATAGGGGATGGGGTTACGCCCCAGTCGCATTGTCACATCCACGACAATCGGCGTGAGCATCAAACAAATGGGGTCATTCAAAAATATGGCTGACAGGATGCCAGCAGGAAAAATCACCATTGCCAATAATAAGCGTGGGGTGTGGGCGATGCGTAAGGCGCGACTGCCGATAAACCGAAAGAACCCAGCCAAGCGCAAATTTACATTCAGCACCATCATCGCGCCCAATAACAATAATGTGCCTAAATCAATGGCGTGTATGGCTTGTTCTTCGCTGATTGCGCCGATAAGTACCAACAATCCCGCCCCGACTAAGGCGATAGTGGCGCGATTCATCCGCAATTTGGGGATTTCGCCAAAGGCAATTGCCACATAAATCAGCAGGATTAACCCACCGGTGATGAGTTGCATGGAATTTAGCCTTATCGTGTGCTTAGATTATCTTTGATGAGAGCAAGTGCCTCATCATGGGTGCTAATTTGCCCCAGAACCTGCGCTTCCCGCACGAGGGTGAGCAAGCGCCCAATTTGCTTGCCTTGTGGGATATTCAATTTTTCCACAATATCATCCCCATTGATGAGTGGGGGAGGGGCGACAATTTGGTCATAACGGATGAAATAGGCTTCAAGAATTGTCTGGACTTTTTCCAGATGTTTGAGCCATTCATCTTGTTTGAGCAGGGTGTTTTCGTATGCCAAATAATATGCCATCGCCAGCAAACAGGCATCAATGCCCCCATCTTCATTTTCGCGCCAAAAATAATGCAATGAGATGGGGTCGGTGGCTAATACGCGGATATTGGCATAATTATTCAACATGCGCGTGAGGCATTTTTTTTCATCGTTGCTCAATTTGAGGCGGCTGGTGACGACATCAATCAATTCGGCGGGCATCAGGTGAATAAGCCCACCCAACACCAAGATAGCTTTGTGGGGGCGGTCATTTGCCCATTTGCGGGCGATGTGGGCTTGTAATCGCTTGCGGAACACATCCAACGCTGTGACCATCATCCCCAAATCAAATACGGCGGCAGTGGATTCGGTACGGTGTGGGCTGATGGTCATATAAATGCCGTACAATTTTTCAATCACCAACAAGGTGTGCGCCCAAGTGGTTGGCGTATTGGGTGAATGCTTGAGCATATCGAGGGGGGGGACGGCAGGTAACACACCCTCAAATAAGCCAACCGTATCTAAAATGCGTAAGGCACTATGGGGTTTATCGCAATCTAACAACTTGATAAATTCATCCCGAATGCGTTCTGGTGATGTTTGCATCAATTTATCGGCATGAGCGCGGATAGATGCGAGTGTGTTGGGTTCAATTCGTGCGGATAATGTCACACTTTGGCGCACGGCACGAATCCCACGCACAGGGTCGTTCATAATCGAATTGGGGTTGCATTGACGGATGATTTTTTGGTCTAAGTCCGATTCGCCATTGAGTGGGTCAATGAGCATTTCCAAATCGCCCAACATATCCACAGCCATCGCATTGATGGTAAAGTCGCGGTCAAGCAGGTCATCGGCGAGGGTATCCCCCCGAAAGCGCACAATATCCACATTCAATGTAAAATCGGGGTGGTTGATGAACACCCGCGCCACATCGCGTTCTTCATCCATCACATAAATATCGGCGTTCAGGTGATTGGCGAGTCGTCTGGCGAGTTGAATCGCATTTTGTGGTGTGGCAATATCTAAATCGTGAATGGGGTAATGTAACCACGCATCACGGACAGCCCCACCCACAATATAACAGGGGATGCCCCATGTTATGAATAGGTCTTGTAGGTCTAAAATGGGGTCTGACCACCATAATGGACGTTTGGGTGTGCGTGGGGTTATCATCACAATTTTGCGACACCAATAAAGGGCATATTGCGGAATTTTTCATCAAGGTCAAGCCCATAGCCAAACACATATTTATCTTCAATTTCAAACCCCACATATTGCACGGGGATGAATATCTCGCGCCGTGAGGCTTTATTGAGCAGGGTGCAAAGTTTGATGCTGGCAGGTTTGCGGGCTTGGAGCATTTTCATGACAAAATCCAGCGTGAGACCACTGTCTATAATATCTTCGACAATCAGCACATGCTTATTTTCCAGATGCACTTCAAGGTCGCGCTCAATCCGCACATTTCGACTGGTTTGGCGGTCGCCCTTTTGATAACTTTTGACTGCCATAAAATCAATTTCATGGGGAATATTGATATGGCGGGTTAAATCCGATAAAAATATCACCCCACCTTTGAGGATGCAGATGAGGAGTAATTCGCCTAAATCGGCATAATCTGATGAAATTTGCGCCCCTAATGCGCGTACACGCGCTTGTAGAGTCGGTTCATCAATGAGAACTTCTTGCAAAAATGGTTCATAAGCGGCACACATGTTAACACTCACATCGGTGCATCAACGGAATAAAATTTGAATTGGCAACCGTCCCAAAAGCAATTCATCCCCTTTGCGTAAAACAGTTGGGGTTTCGGGTTCTAGGCGGGTACTCGACAAAAATGTGCCGTTGGTACTGCCCAAATCGGTGACATATAAACGACCATCTTCAATGTGCATCCGCACATGCTCGCGCGAGACACCTCTATCAAGTGCGCCATACGGGGTTAAATCGAGGTCTACACGATTGCGATTGCGCGGGTCTGACCGTCCTAAGATGATGCTCCCACCTTTTGGAACAACAACCCGCTCCACAATGCCACGAATGACAAAAATGATTTCGGATTGGTCGCCCAAAAGCCCAGTACGTCCTGTTCCACTGCCACCCGACCCAAAACGGGGGCGTTTATCTTTTTGGATACTCAAAACGCCCGTTTCAGTGGCGTTATGATGGGTGGTTAAACGCGCATCTTCGGGTTGTGTAAGTGGGGTTTGCTCTTCATTTGATTTTGACAAATTGTCATTGTCTTTATTCGGATTGTCCACGGGTTATATACGCTTTTTAATCATCACTAAACAAAATCTAGTATAGCACCATCTCATGATGTTTGCTAATCTTTTGGCATGTTTTTCATAAGATACCTATTAAGGCACATTCTATGACCCATTTTAGCGATAAAATCATTCTTAGCCAACCAAGAACTGAAATTCGTATCACTTTACCCGATAGTCGTGTTTATGAAGCACCCATTGGCATATCTGCTGGTGATGTTTTTCAGACGGTTATCCCCAACCCATCTGCGCCGATTGTTGGTGCGATTTGTGATGGTCAACTGCGCGAACTCAGTTATCCGATTATGCGCGATATAAACCTTGCCCCCGTCTTACTGATTTCAACCGATGGAGCGCGGATTTATCGGCGGTCATTGGTGCTTTTGCTGGCAACCGCCGTTGCCGAATTATGGGATGGTGGGCAGGTGAGTGTGCGTTATTCTGTGCCAGATGGCGGATATTATTGCAAGCGGATGGATGCGTCCCCATTCAGCCTGAAAGAACTTGACCAAATTGATGCTAAAATGCGCCAAATTGTGGCAGAAAATTCGCCCATTCATAAGCGGATTGTGCCATTGGCGGAGGCAGTCGCATTATTTACCGAGCGTGGCGAGAATGATAAAGTGCGTTTATTGGGGTATCGCACCCGTCCCGAATTGACCCTATATACCCTGCGCGGACGTGATGATTATTATTTTGGCTATATGCTCCCATCAACGGGTTTACTGCAATATTTTCGCTTGGTTTGGGGCAAGGAAGGATTTATCCTGCAATATCCGCGCCGTGATAACCCCGCTCAATTGCGTCCCATCCGCGCACATGAAAAATTGAGCCGTGTGTTTCATCAATCGGATGAGTGGTTGCGCCGATTGAATGTGGAAGATATTGGGCGCTTAAATCAGATTATAGACACCCCAGAACGCCTACGCGAATTGATTTTGGTGGCGGAAGCCTTGCATGAGCAAAATGTGGCGAATATCGCCGAAGATATTTTGGTCAAACATGCCCAAACAGGTGCCAGATTTGTGTTTATCGCGGGACCATCGTCATCGGGTAAAACGACATTTGCCAAACGGCTATCCATCCAATTATTGGCGCAAGGATTACGCCCATTCACACTGGAATTGGATAATTATTTCGTCAACCGCGAAGACACCCCCAAAGATGCCAAAGGGGAATTTAATTTTGAGGCGATAGAAGCCATTAATCTGCCTCTATTCAATTCGCAACTCCTCGCCCTTTCGCGCGGGGAGACGGTGAATTTGCCCCGTTTCAATTTCCTCACGGGGCGTAGCGAATCGGGCGTATCGGCACGATTGGCAGAAAAACAGGTGATTATCATTGAGGGGATTCATGGCTTAAATCCGCGCCTCATCACTGAATTGCCCCCTGAATTGGTGTATGTGTATCGGGTTTATGTGTCTGCCATCACCCAAGTGAATGTGGATTTGCATAATCGTGTTCCGACCACTGATTTACGCTTGATACGACGGATTGTACGTGATGCACGTACACGCGGTTGGAGCGCATCCGATACCCTGAATCGGTGGGAAAGTGTGCGAAATGGCGAGCGCACAGGTATTTTTCCGTATCAAGAAAATGCCGATTCGATGTTCGATTCGGCGTTGGTGTATGAATTAGCGGCATTGCGCCCCATTGCCGAACCGTTGTTGTTGCAGGTCAAGCCCAATACAGCCGCATTCATCGAAGCCAAGCGACTCCTTTCGTTTTTGGCATGGGTGAGACCGATTCATACCGACCAATTGCGTCAAATACCCGATACATCTTTGTTACGTGAATTCATTGGCGATTCAATTTTGGATGATTACCATCCCATGCACGCGGGTGAATGAAATTTCCTTATTGGTTAAAATGGGAATTTTGCCATAAAATAGTTTGTGTGGTGTTATTATTCGGTTTCATTTGATGTGAGGGAACATGGGGCATAAACTGGGTATTGATTTTGGCACGACCAATAGCGTTATCGCCCGTTGGGATGAAGAAAAACAAGATTCTGAAGTGGTCATCATTGATGGCTTGAGCGATACATCTGATAAAAACCTCCCGCCGGTTGTGCCGTCATTGCTATATGTAAATGATGGCAAGGCGAGAACGATTACCTGTGGGGTTAAAGTGCGTGAACAACGCCTTGATAGCCAACAAAATAATCGCTTATTTCGCAATTTTAAGCGCGGGATTGTGGCAACACCCGCCCCAGAACCACGCAAAATTGATGATGTAGATTGGGCAGATAAAGACGCTGGACGCGCATTTGTCAAGCATCTCATTCACAACTTGCCGTATAAAAATGAGGATATTGAACAACTCGTCCTCACCGCGCCAGTCGCTTCGTTTGAAGGCTATTTGGCATGGCTGAATAGTGTGATTGATGAAGTCGCATTACTCGATAAAATTCGGGTTGTGGATGAATCTACCGCCGCCGCATTGGGTTATGCAGTGACAAAACCGGGCGCGGTGGTGCTGGTATTCGATTTTGGTGGTGGTACGCTCGATTTATCGTTGGTGCAACTCCCCGAAAATCGTGAAAAAACCGGTGGTGTCCTCAAGCGGTTGGTGGGAAGTGGCAAAGCAGGTCAACATACCGCCAAAGTGATTGCCAAAGCAGGGCGCATCATCGGCGGGAGCGATATTGACCAATGGTTACTCGGAGAAGTCCTTAAACGCGCCAATCTTACCACTGAACAACTCGGCATTGAATATGCACGCCTATTGACCCGTTGTGAACATGCCAAAATTGCCCTTTCAACCGAAAAATCAGCCAAAATTGAATTTTCCGCGCAAGAACGGTCATATGCGGTTACGATTACCCGTGAAGAATTAGAAGCCTTGCTCGAAGCCAACGGATTTTATACCGCATTACGTCGTGTGGTGGATAAAGTGATGCACATCGCCCGCCAGCGTGGGATTTTCAAAGAAGATATTCATTATGTGTTGTTGGTCGGTGGGACATCACTCATGCCATCTGTCCAAACGACATTGGGGCAATATTTCACTGATATGGCGGTGCGTG
>JALONZ010000126.1 GCA_025454675.1 Anaerolineae bacterium
GGGCGGGTGTGGGGATACTATCATTTTCGATAAAATTGCCCAATTCGCTATCTTCGTCTTCGCCTACAGGTTGTTCTAGGCTGAGGGGTTGCCAACTCACGCGGAGCATCCATTGCACTTTGCGGACTTCCATACCCATCTCGCGGGCGATTTCATGCACATCGGGCTTGCGTCCGTTCTGCTGTTCCAAATCGCGCACCACACGATACAAGCGCCGTATCCTATCTGACATATGCACAGGCACGCGGATGGTGCGCCCCTGGTCGGCGATGGCGCGGGTGATGGTCTGACGAATCCACCATGTGGCATACGTGCTAAAGCGGAATCCACGCCGATAATCAAATTTTTCCACCGCTTTCATCAAGCCGAGATTGCCCTCTTGGATAAGGTCTAGGAATGGCACACCCCGATTCATATATTTTTTGGCAATGCTCACCACAAGGCGCGTATTGGCGCGGATGATGTGGTCGCGGGCATCTGTGCCTTGTTGCATCAGCGCATACCATTCGCCCGCACGGGGGCTATTCGGATTTTTCCAATACTTTTTGCTGGCAGAAATACCCGTCTCAAGGCGCTTGGCAAGTTCCATCTCTTCTTCATTGCTCAAGAGTGGCACTCTGCCCATTTCTTTTAGGTATAACCCGATGGTGTCGCTAGAGGCGAGGAGCGCAATTTCATAGTCTTGGTCAAAATCGTCCTCTAACTCGTCTTCCTCTTCAAATTCCCCCGCCGAAAAATCATCTTCAAAGAGAAAATCATCCTCTTCAAAGAACTCATCGGTAGATTCTTCATCATAAAATGAATCATCTAGGTCAATATCAAATCCTTCATGAAAATCATCATCATATCGGCTTACCATACGTCCCCCGACTCTATGAATAGCACTATTTCTCTAATAAGGTTTTGAGAATTGCAAAACGCGGGTCTATTGCATCATCCGCGCAGGTACAGGTTGCATGATTCCAATTCGTGCCACATTCTGGACACAATCCCTTGCAATCGGGTTTGCATAATGCCCGATGTGATTTTTCGATGAGTGCTTCGGCGCGGAGTAATGCCCCAAAATCGAGAATGCCATCTTCCCCAATTTGAAATTCGGTTTCGGTGGCAGGATTAAAGGCATATAATTCTTCAAGTTCCATTTGCGTGGCATGTTGAATAGGGTCGGCACAACGCGAACATTCATCATTAAATGCCGTTTCGAGGCGTGTCTGAACCAAAATGCCTTCTTTAGTGCGACTCAGGCGCAAATCCCCGCGAATATAATTGAGGGTAATTTCATCTGAAACTTGCACATCTGGAAAATCAAGTGTAGAGTCATTAATTGTGCCATTACTTGCTGTGAGCAAAAATCCAACATTCAGTTTTAGTACGCGATTTTTCATTAGAAACACCCAATCATCACAGAGAATAAATGATAATAAACCAGTCTATCAGGGTGTAACAAAAATTTACCTTACATTCGGATTATAGGGAGTTTTTTAAGAGAATGTCAAGCAAATTAAGCCACCTAAACCGAAAATCAACCAAAAACAAAGGGAAGATATAGGTAAAGAATTTTTTGCGAAACCAATTCTTATGTTACAATATAGTGGGCTTTATAAACATGCAGAATAACTAAAGGGCGACCCGCATGATTGGTCAACGGATAGGGCAATATGAAATCATAGAAGAAATAGGACGCGGTGGCATGGCAACGGTGTATCGTGCCAGACAAATCAATGCAGAACGATTTGTCGCCATCAAAGTCATTCATAGCAATATCGCCTCAGATAAATCGGCACTAGAACGGTTTGTCCGTGAGGCACGACTGGTTGCCCGTTTGGAACATCCTTATATCATCCCGGTTTATGATTATGACGGCTTACATAACCCGCCTTATATCGTGATGCGCTTTTTGGAAAGTGGCACACTCAAAGATATTTTGGATAGAGGCGCAATTCCCCTCTCAGAGATTGCGTATATGATGCGCCAAATCGCCAGTGCATTGGATTACGCGCATCGGCAAGGGGTGATTCACCGCGACATTAAACCCAGTAATATCATGATTGATGCCGAAGGCAATGCCTACCTCACCGATTTTGGCATCGCACGCTTTAGCGAATCGGGCAGTGATATGACCGGGTTAACCCACACCGGGCTAACCGTTGGCACCCCCGGTTATATGGCACCCGAACAAGGGTTGGGTCAAAAAGTAGATGAACGCGCCGATATTTATGCGCTGGGGGTGATGTTGTTTCAAATGGCGACAGGCAGTATGCCTTATAGCGCCGAAACACCGATGGCGCTCGTCCTCAAGCATATTCAAGCCCCCATTCCATCCGCGCACATGCTCCGCCCAGACTTGCCACCCGAATTTGATGATATTATCCGCAAAGCGATGGCAAAAGACCCATTAGAACGGTATCAATCGGGGCGCGAACTCAGTGATGCGCTCACCCAGCTCGCGGGAATCGCCTCGCTGAATGAACAACCCACCATGTTACGCACGGTGGCGCTCAATATCATTGATGACCTGCGTAAAATTCGCCAAGAACGTGGCACACAAACCAATGTCACCCCCAATTTTAGCGGACGCATCCCAACACCACCCGCCGTATCCTTACAACCTCCCGGTGGCACGCCCTACCCCACATCGCCCATGAGCGCAACACGCGCATCCCGTACACCCTTATTATTTGGTGGTTTGGTGGTGTTGGTGATTGCCATCGGCGCAATTTTAGCCATTATTTCACAGGGTGGCGGGAATAATAATACCACCAGCGCAACAGCAACCACTTCAGGCGGTGTCATATTGCTCCCAACGGATACCCCGACATCCGAAAGCACAGAATCACCCGTTTTTGCCACCAATACACCGAATAACCGCCCAACTTCCACCCCTGATGATAATGCGAATGGCATTGTGCCAAGTGATGTACCATCTACGAACACTTCATTACCAAGCGATACGCCACAACCAACCGATACACCATCGCCAACGGTTACAGCATCGCCAACGGTTACAGCATCGCCAACGGTTACACCCAGTCCAACCGCAACCAATACCGATATTCCAACCCCATCCACACCGATTGTCCAAGCGCGGAGTGACCTCATTGTGCGTTTGGGACCAGGGACAAGTTACCCGCAAGTGAACACACTCCCTGTTGGGATTATGTTGGATATTATCGGGGTTAGCCAAGATGGACGCTGGTATCAGGTGTTATTACCGGATGGGTCGGATGGATGGGTGTTATCATCACGCTCATTTGTCAATCCGCAAGGGAATATCAATGATATTCAGGTGGTGGAAGCCCCAACCAATACGGCGACATTCACCCACACACCCACCAATACCGCCACCCATACACCCACCAGCACCCCATCACCAACCATTACACCGTCCCCGACTCAAACGGATACGCCAACCCAAACATATACCCCATCGCCAACCTTGACGAATACCCCAGCGCCAACGGATACCGCATCGCCAACACCAACCGTCACACCAACCGCGACATCCGCCATTGATATAACCGCGACAAAAATCGCACAAGATTTTTATGCCACCCAAACCGCGTTTGTGACCACGCGCGTGGCGAATGCGCCATCACCTACCCCAACCGGTATCATTCCATCGGTGACGGTCACACCAGAACCGCAAGGTGGATTGCCGTTTGTCGCCGATTTTGAAAGCACAAGCCCCATTGCCGAATGGGATTATGACCCCGCCACATGGCAAGTCGTTAACGAAGATGGTCAAAAATTGCTCATCGGGCGCGGGCGGATTGATTCGCCGATGGTCGTCATGGGCAACAGCAGACCCGAATGGTTAGAAGCCGATGATTTCGTCATCAGCACCGATTTTAACCTCGAAGCGGGCGCAGGCGGGGCGCGGATTGTGTTCCGTTATGCTGAAGATGGCAGTTATCAGACGGTGGAATTATTCCCCGGTTTGGTGATTTTGCGCCGTAACAACCTGTCAAATCCGGATGTGCTGAATCGGGATACCGAAGTGATTATCCGCCAAACAGGGAACGCGCCCATCTCGAATGACACATGGCACAACGCCACGATTTGGGTAGATGGTCGGCGGATTTATGTCTATATTGATGGTCGCTTGCTCATGACCGCCGAAGATACCAATCCAGAACTGAGCGCGGGTCAGATTTTATTGCAAGTGAACGCCAGCAATCGCTCGGTGCGATTTGATAATTTCACCGTCCAACGCGCCGAATCTTTCAGCAGTCACTTTGAGGGGAGTTCATTACCCAATACATGGCAAGCGAACAACACCCTCAAAGCCATTATCACCACCGAAAGTAGCAACAGTTTTGTTCAGGTGGATAATAATGTCGAAATCAAACCCGTCATGACCCCGATTCAAGATTTTACGTTACGGGCGCGGGTTTGGAGTACCAACGGCGGTTATGATTTGTATCTGCGCGAAAGTGGTGCGGGCGCGTTCAAATTAGAACTCGATGGCGGGAATTTGGTCATGACCTATCTGGATGCGAATGGTTCAGTCGTATTCAGTCGGCGCGTAGATAATTTTTACACGCGCAATGTGTGGCAAGTGCTGGAAATTACCTTCATCGGGGACAAACTGACCATCACACTGGAAGGACGCATCCGCTTTGAAGATACCCTAGAAAGTAGCCCACCCGCAGGCACGATTCGCATCGTGACAGGCAACGCAGATTATATGCGCTTTGACGACTTTTTGGTCACGCAAACCGCCGCAACTGCCAATGCCGAAGCGCAATTCGCCTTCGCGCTCCAAGCAGAAGTATTGGAACGGTCATTCCGCCAATTTCGCAGTGATGTGGAAGAAGATTTTTCCACACCGTTAAATGCGCGTTATTGGTGGGTGGGCAATCAAGATGCGGCTGGCGATTATATCAACGACCCCGCTTCACCGACTAACGCGACCTTTTTACGCCTAATTGACGGCGAAAATCCGACCTTCCGCCTGATTAGCCCCAATTATGGCATTCAGATGTTTGGTGATGGTACTGATAGGCGCAATTATTCCGATTCGACCGATGTGTATGCCACCGTTTTGGCGCGTATCCCCAATAATCAGGCGGGGATGGCGACATTGGGCGTGCGCGTGACGACCACTGTCACAGGGCAAAGCCTAGAGGGTTACTTTTTGGATATGCGGAAAAATCAAGACGGCACAACCGATTTCATCGCACGATATACCACTGCCACCGAACAAATCATTTTCCACGAAGGCGCGATACCGGGCGCGGAAGATGCCCAACTGCCTGTGTGGATACCGCTTAAAATCATTGTCCATGATGATAAAATCGCATTTTTCGTCAATGATTATTTCTTGGCGGCGGTGGATAACACCGTCAAATTTGGCGGGACGGTCTCGCTGAGTGTCGGCGATGGGTCTACGGGCGATTTCGATACGTTATTGGTGCGCGATACGTCTCCGCATGGGGAATAGCCGATGACGACATTAACCATCCAAATTCCAGATGAGATGTTTGAACGCCTCAAATCATTGGCAGATGCCGAAAATGTCAGCATTGAGCAGGTGGTCATCAATTCGATTCACGATTTGACAGATGATGAACCAAGTGATACCGAAATATTGGCATCTATCCGCAAAGGGATGATTCAAGCCTTAAATGGCGAAGGTCGTCCCGCACGGGCAGTTTTGGATGAAATTGACCGCGAATATGAGGCGGAAAATGCCGAGTGAGGTTATTATCATCCCCGAATGTGATAAGCAAATCAAACACCTCAAGAAGAAATATCCGCTTATCACCAACGAAATTCGAGATTTATTAGATGTGTTGGAAGCGGATGAACGCCCGGGTGATTTAATTCCTCATATAGGGGCGGATGTTTATAAAGTGCGCTTGGCTAATAAATCTGCCCAACGCGGAAAAAGTGGCGGTTTTCGTGCTATTTATTATGTTCAGTTGGCAAATAAAGTTTATATCATCAATGTATATTCAAAAACAGAACAATCCGACATCAGCACGCAAGAAATCCGTGATATTTTAGCGGATTTATTAGCCAATTCTGATGAAGATGATTCTACATCAGAGTAAAAAATTTCGCCCCGCTTAGGGCGGACATACGCGCCAAAAACGGGCGCTAGTACCGCCCCTACACACCAAACAGGCAGGCTTGTAGGGGCGGATTAGCCGAAAGGCGTATATCCGCCCGTTTGTCATCAGCCATACAGATTATCTATCCGCCACCGCCGAGCGCATCCGTTC
>JALONZ010000127.1 GCA_025454675.1 Anaerolineae bacterium
GCGTGGACGAATGGTGTATGGACATTTAATGGTGAGAGTAAAAAGCGCGTCGGTCATCCTGCGCCGTTTCCGCGCGAATTGCCCCGCCGTTGCATCAAATTATTCAGCTTTGTGGGGGATACAATCTTAGACCCCTTTGTGGGTAGTGGCACAACGTTGATTGAAGCCCATGACAATAAGCGTGAGGGGATTGGATTTGATATTTCTGAAGAATATTGTGCATTGGCAAAAGAACGGTTAGAGGTCTCATGGCTACAAGCCAAGCTGATTTAATTTTAGACTATTTTAAGCGTAATCCTAACCGACCTATTCCACATGCAGAGGTTGTAGATTGGGCGACTGCTGAATGGGAACGATTGACAGGTGAAAAATTTCGTGACCCCGATAGGGCAATCCGCCGATGGCATCAAGTTGGGCATTTGCAAAAAGTGGGCAAAGGGATTTATCTTTATGACCCTAATGCGGTGAATATCCGCGAATTAGAAGATTTTTCTGAACAATTACGCGAAGAAATTTTTAAGCGCGATAATTATCGTTGTGTGGTGTGTGGATTAGGGCGCGAAAATGGTGTAGAAATACAGGCTGACCATATTATTCCAAAAGATAAAGGTGGTCATGCCACACTCGAAAACGGTCAAACCTTGTGTGCATCGCATAATTTTCTAAAGAAAAATTATAATCAAACCGAATTGAGCAAGCGAATTTTTCTACGATTACTCAAAACGGCGCGTGCAAATAGCGATGAGCGAATGGTTGCCTTCTGTGAGGATATTTTGCGTGTTTATGACCAACACGGCATAGATTCACACATTACCTAGCCATGAATCGCTGTGGCATAATCCCTGATATATTCCCCATGAATAACCGATTGTAATTCCCCAAATAACCTGAAATCACCTCCGCATCGGCATCCCCTGTAAATGCGACTAGCCAAATGTCATCACCCCCGTTCAATGATTCTGCAATCCGCGCAAGTTCTTCTTCATTAAAATCGCGCCAACCTAAATTCACAACTGCCCCGCGCCCATACGCATATCGCTCGGTGCGGTCATAATAGGCGAGGGGATGGTGTGGCGGATATAAAATAACGATGGGTTGTGTGAGTTCACGCTCAAATGTGGTGATGCGGATGATGTCGCGCCAATCTTGCCGAACCCACACCGCTAAAAATAAATAGCCAATCAGCGAACATACCAAAAAGGTGATGGTGATGGCGAAAACGGGATTATATGCGACATGAATCGTGTCATCGGGTTTGAGGTGGGTCAATTTGAGTGTTATCAGTACCAATGGTGGGATAAATAGGCTGATAATGACATTCACATGCCACAATGGGGTGGTGACGATTATCAACCCGACCCAAATGAGCATCACAAACAGATAACGGCGTTTGGATGTTTTGCGATAACGGATGAATGTCCATAATAAACAGGCTGACCACAACGCAATCAGGCTTTCTGCGCCAACGGTTGCCGATGCGTAGGCGAATAATAACCCGACAAATATCACATCGTACCATTTGCCTTCAAGTTTGAGTTGATGCGCCCCACGTAAAGTAACCGCGAGTGCCAATAGTGTGATGAGCGATGATAGCCACCGCGCTACCATGATATTTTCGCCAGCTACCATCCGCCAAATATCCAACACGGTGGGATATATCATGAATGGTACTGAGGTCTCTTCGCGCAACAATCCCAGCATTTCGCCTGCATTGGCACGCATAGCACGGAACACATCCCCAATCGCACCGACCATTGGCGCATTATCATGCGTCAGCCATAAATACCACGCTTCATGATTACCCGCACCACGCACGGGTGTAGCCAACATCCGAAAGATGAGGAACAATCCAAATAAGACAAAAATCCATGTGCGTGGACGCAGATATAACATGATTTAACGTTCTTTCCCCACTGGGCGATGATATAACCACCAAAAATCGGCTTGTGCATAGGCGGGTTCTAGGTCTTTCGCCCAGAAAAAGGTGTTTGGTCGGACATATCGGCGCAAGCGACTATCCATACCCGCCATTTTTTCGGTCAGGGTGTCATCTTCTAGGTCAATATTACCCATATGAATGAAAATTTCTTGGACGATGGTACGCCGTAACACTTCTGGCGAATAGACTTGGGCGCAGAGGCGCGGGTCATTTTCGCATTCCTCAAAAAATGTCCGCATGGCATCGAGGCGCGAGTGGGCTTCACGCAAGATTTTTTTATCATAATGCGCTTTCCATTCCCGATACACCGTCTGATGCGTTTGTTTGGCTTTTTCGAGGCGTTCCCGTTGCGGTGTGGATAGCGACAGGCGCAATACATCCAATCGGCGCAGGCGCATCACCAACGCGCCGATTGTCAGGGCGGGCATCCGTGAGAAAAATCCGCCACCCGCGTTACCATAGAGTTCACTGCTTTTCAGATATGGCGCGAGATGACTCGCCATCGCTTCGGCTTCTTTAATATCGCTTTCAAAATTGTACTTTTCAGACATAATCTATCCCTTTCTGATGAGAGATATGCCCATTATAACGGGGAGTGAGCAATTTTAAGATGGTGTGGCACGATATGGCGCTATAATTCACACCCAAAACCAGCCATAATCATATCAAAATCACACCACATTGGAGGGATATAATGACCACCTATCACCTTGCACAAGTGAATATCGCCTTGCCACTCGCGCCACTGGATAGTGAACAATTACACGGATTCGTCTCGCGCATAGATGAAATTAATGCCGTTGCAGAACGCACAAACGGGTTTATTTGGCGCTTAAAAGGCGAAGCCGATAATGCGTTGGCGTTGCGCGTGTTTGAGGATGACCGCCTGATTATCAATATGAGCGTGTGGGAAAGTTTTGATGCGCTGTATAACTACACGTATTATAGCGACCATGCCCAAGTGTATCGGCAAAAAGGTGGCTGGATGGAAAAATTGGCGTATGCACACATGGCGTTGTGGTGGCAACCTGCAGGAATCATGCCAACCGCGCTAGACGGTAAAACACGACTCGAATATCTGCAAAAACATGGCGCGACCCCGTATGCGTTCACCTTCAAAAAACGCTTCTCGCCGTTGGATGCAGAAGAATTTGTGAACCAAAAATAGCCCCATGACGGGGCTATTTGGGTTATTATTGCGATAAAAATTGGGTTATTTACGGCTTGTGCGTTGGCGCAATGCCCACAGCGAAATCACGAAGGGGATGACACCCAAAATCGCGCAGGCAATCAACCCTTGCCCGATATATTCCCAATTCCACCCTTCCAACAAAATGCTACGGGTGGCTTGCAACACATACGTAATCGGATTCCATTCGGCGGCGGTTTTTAACCAGCCTTCCAACAAATTGATAGGGACGAAGGTGGCGGTCAAGAAGGTGAGCGGAAAGAAGGCGAAACTTGCGCCACTGGTGGCGGCGGCGCTCCCGGTCAGCAATGCCACCGATACACCAAATCCCGCAAAACCTGTACCGAGCAATAAGCCGAATCCCAACACGGCTAAAATACCCGCGAATCCGGTCGCAGATTCCAAGCCCATCAACATGGCAACACCCAAAATGAGCGCAGTTTGGACAGCCAACATAAATGCACCCGCAAAGACGGGACCCGATAACAAGGCGATGCGACTGATGGGCGTGAGGAGCAATTTATCGAAATAGCCATTTTCAATATCGCGCACAATATATTGCCCTGCCAAACCAGACCCACTCAAGGATGCGCTGATGATGGAAACGGGCAGGATGAACGCCAGATACGATTGCCCTGCCAAGAAAAAGGTCGCCGCGCCACTGAGCGAGGCTTCATATATAAACAGGAAGAACACACTAATCATCAGACCAGGGATGACAGAGGCGGGTGTACGGCGGATGACGACCAAATTGCGCCATGTCATCATGGTAATTTGTTTCCACAGGGGCATGGATTTCGCTTTTTCGCTAACCGATGGTGTGGTTTGGGTGATAGGTTTAGTCATTGCGGTCATAGTAACATTTTCTCCAATATCAAACTAGGCGACTGCTTCAACGGGGGCTTCGTCTTCGGTTTCTTCCTCAAAGCGTTGCCCAGTGACTTGTAAGAACACATCATCCAATGTGGGTTGGGTGAGTGTGAGCGAGAGTGGTTGCAATTGCAATTCATTCAATTTATTTACCACATTTGGAATGGCGTAAGCCGCATTTTGCAAATAAAGGCGCAACGTTTTGCGGTCAATTTGGGCGCGGTCTACCATACTTTGCAGGGCATCACGCGCTTTTTCGACAGTCGGATTATCACCAAAGGTCACATTGATAGATTCTGCGCCCAACGCGGCTTTTAATTCGGCGGGTTGTCCTTCTACTGCAATCTTACCTGCATTGATGATGGCGATGCGGTCTGCTAGTTCATCGGCTTCTTCCAAATATTGGGTGGTGAGGAAGATGGTCATGCCTTCTTGCACATTCAAACGGCGCACCTCTGCCCACACATCGCGCCGACTAGCAGGGTCTAAGCCGGTGGTGGGTTCATCTAAAAAGAGAATTTCGGGCTTATGGACGAGCGCCATCGCCAAATCCAGACGGCGACGCATCCCCCCGCTATATTTGCCAACGGGACGGTCGGTAAATTCGCTCAGGCGCACCAATTCCAATAATTCTTTGGCACGTTTGATGGCATCCATACGGCTCATGCCGAATAATTGCCCTTGTGTGACCAATAATTCCATAGATTTCATCACAGGGTCTAAACCAATATCTTGTAACGCGACACCCGCAATACGGCGGACTTGTTGCGCTTGGTGAACGATGTCATATCCACCAACATGCGCTTTGCCACTGGTGGGCAAGGCGAGGGTGGTCAACATGGTGACGGTGGTGCTTTTCCCCGCCCCATTTGGACCTAAAAATCCAAAAATTTCGCCTGCATTGACCAGAAACGACACATCATTAACTGCATAAAAATCGCCCTCATAACGCTTTTTGAGGTTTTCGACGATGATTTGACGACTAGACATGAATAAACTCCCTTAGCAAATTCAGATGGTTGCATTTTGCGCCTATGGATTAAGTCACTTGTGAACAATGGTTAAACTGGCTATGAGTGGTTCATGGGTATTTGATGAGTTGGAATTCCCCTTATTATCCCCTTAAACCACTGTTAACGAGATTCGTCAACAAGTGTTAAAGGCGCACGTCAAATTTATTAACTTGAAGTCGTTAAGATACTGTCTTGTGGGCAAAAAAGCCCGCTATTTCATACAGAATTAGCATAAGGAGCAAAAGAAAGTATGAAGCGTTTTTTCCTGTTTAGCCTGATTATTGCTATGCTTGTTGCAGTGAGTGCCAATTAAGAACCCACCATCGCCGATATTGTCGCTGGTGACGAAAACTTTAGCACCTTGCTCGCCGCAGTTTCTGCCGCCAGCCCCGAAATTTTGGAAGCCCTTTCTAATCCAGAAGCTCAATTGACCGTTTTCGCCCCCACCAATGCCGCCTTTGAAGCTCTTCCCGACTTCGTGATTGCGTATGTGTTGGGCAATACCGAATTGCTCGATTCCGTGTTGCTGTACCATGTGGTGGACGGTGTTGTCACCTCTACCGATTTGGTCGGCATGTTGGATGAAATGGGCATGACCACCGCCGTTACCCTCGAAGGTAGCGAATTGATGGTTAGCGTGGATTTGACCGCCCTCACCGCCAAAGTGGATAACGCCAATATTGATATGACCATGATTGACATCGCCGCTTCTAACGGTATCATCCATGTCATTGATTCTGTGTTAGTTCCCCCCGTTGACCTCCCCGCAGTTGACCCCGCTTTCGTTGAAGGTGACATCGTGAGTGCTGGTAGCTCCACCGTTGCCCCCTTGAGCGAAGCTGTTCAAGCTGAATTTGAAGCCGCTGGTTATACTGGCAACCTCAACAACGAAACCATCGGTTCCGGTGCTGGTATTGAACGCTTCTGCGTTGCTGGTGATACCGACATTGCCAACGCCAGCCGCGCCATCCGCGACAGCGAAATTGAAGCCTGTGCCGCCCTCGCCACCCCACGTTTACCATTGGAATTCCGCGTTGGTACCGATGGTTTGGCAGTTGTTATCAACCCCGCCAATGACTGGGCGACCGACCTGACCTTTGAAGAATTGCAATTGGCATTCTCCACCGCCGTGACTTGGGCAGATGTCCGTGAAGGCTTCCCCGAAGAACCCATCTTGCGCTTCATCCCAGGCACCGATAGCGGTACATTCGATTTCTTTGTTGAAGAAGTATTTGATGATGACAGCGCTCCCATCTTAGCCGCCACCGAAACCCGCACCAGCGAACTGGACACCGAATTGGTGGCTGGTATCGAAGCCAATGTTGGCGCGATTGGTTTCTTTGGTTATGCTTATTATCAAGCCGAAGGTGATTTGCTCGGTTTGGTCGCCATTGATGGTGTTGTGCCAACCGCCGTGACCGTTGAAGATGGTAGCTACTCGTTGGCTCGCCCCCTCTTCATCTATAGCGATGCAGGCATCATCTCTGCGAAACCCCAAGTTGGTGAATTCATCTCCTTCTACCTCAGCATTGTCAATGATGTGATTGATGAAGTGGGTTATTTCCCCGCCAGCGACCTCAGCTTGCGCGTGTCCAAACTCGTCATCCTCGCGCTCACCGACATGGGCATGTAATTCCGATTTTTACCATAGCAATTCCTTTTGGGGGTGGGGCAACCCGCCCCCTTATTGTGTTTAATAACCAGTCACTCCCCAAGTGGGGGGAAGAGGCACTTTTATGGAACAAACCATGAACAACTCTCGTAAGTCGTTCATCAAAAAACAAACAGGCACCCAAGCCATCAAAAAGCGCGTGCGCCCTATAGATGGTATCATCACTGCGACCTTATTTGTCACAGGTGTTTTTTCAATTTTTACCACCATTTTTATCGTCATCATCTTAGGTCAAGAAACACTCCTCTTCTTCGATTCACGGGCATATATTATCGCCAAATTGCCTGTGATTGATGATGCTATTGCACAAGAGGTTGATATTGATGATGCGGATGCCATGTTGCCCTTTAGCGATGCACTTCTTGCTGAACCAATTGCATCCAATCAAAACGAATTTTTAATCAGTTTTGATGGCGAAAGAATCCCATTCCAACAATCTCAATTCATTCAAATGGGGGTTGGTGAGATGCGTGAGGTGATGCGCGTGGTTGACCGCGGTCGGCGCACCCTGCGCGTGGAACGGGGCTTAGATAATACAACACCTATCGCACATGCCTCTGGCACGCCCATTTTTAGTATGGTCGAACAGCAAGTGACCCTCATCCAAGATTTGGAACAAGTTCAATCTATTGAGAACATCCCTTGGGAACAGGTCAATGTGCCATATGTGAGCATTGGCGATGAATTCATATTCAGAGAACAAACAGTCCGTGTGACTGATTTTAATAGCACAAACGCGGTGATTCAGTGTATTATCCCTGCCACACAAACCTTTAATCGCGGTGATTTACCCCGCCGTTTGGCACAAGCCATTTCTGAGGGGGTGACATTTGATTATAACAATATGCTGTGGCGTGTTGAATCCTTCACCGATAGCCAAGTCACCGTTGCCTGTGTTCAAGATAGCACTACACAAGTCGCATGGTCGGTTTTGCCTGTGACGATGATTTCAATTGGTAACACACTCGAATATCAAAATTTAGATTGGCGTGTGAGTGCTTATACCAATTCATCTGTGCGTTTAGAACGCTGTGATGCGGGTCAATTTAGCGAAATCCCATTGCAGACAGGCTTTGGGCGTGTCTTTACGGTCGGTAGCCTGATTGAAATCGGCATCGAAATTATGCGAATTGACTCGGTTGCTGATGATGCCATCATGGTAGAACGTTGTTTGCAAGGCACAAATGGCTATGCACATGGTCTTGAAGGTGAACGATACCCCGCCATTTCAGTTGCCGATGAAGTTGAGTTTTTTGAATTTTTAACTGCCACCGAATGGGTGCCACAAAATGGTGCATATGGCATTTTGCCCCTCGTTTTGGCAACCGTCCTCATCACACTGGTCGCACTGGCGGTAGCCGTACCGTTGGGATTGGGGTCTGCCATTTATTTGAGTGAATATGCCCCGCTCAAAGTGCGGAATACCCTAAAGCCCATCCTCGAAATTTTGGCGGGTGTGCCAACGGTGGTATTCGGATTTTTTGCGGTTTCATTTGTTTCGCCATTATTACAAAGCATATTCGGCGGGGTGGTACAAGGGCAAAATATCCTCACGGCGGGGATTGTAGTGGGGGTTTTGATTGTGCCACTCATCAGTTCATTGAGCGAAGAAGCCCTACGCGCCGTCCCGCGTGCCTTACGTGAAGCCTCGTATGGCTTGGGCGCGACCAAATTGGAAACAACCGTGCGGATTATCTTCCCCGCCGCCATTTCGGGTATTCTGGCATCCATCATTCTTGCCGCCTCGCGTGCTGTTGGCGAGACGATGGTCGTGGCGCTTGCCGCGGGGTCGGTTCCCAAATTCACATTCAATGTGTTTGAAGGCGCAGAAGCTATGACGGGCTATATTGTGCGGATTAGTGGTGGCGACTTGAGCTATAACACCATTGACTATAACAGTATTTTTGTGGTGGGTGCGACCTTATTCTTGATGACTTTAGCCCTGAATATTGTCAGTAGCATTGTTGCGAACCGTTTGAGAGAGGCGTATTGATGAGCAATCAAATCGAAGTCGGTATTTTTCGGACGAATGTCCAAATGCGTAATACGCGCGGTGAACGATTCCGCATCTTTTATCTCTCTTCACTGGTGATTGCGTTTTTGGTGCTGATTATCCTCATTGCCAGTGTGATTAATCAGGCATTTGGGTTGGTAGCTGTTAATTATGCCGTAGACCCCGATGAATTGGTGCGCCCCATTGAACTGGAAAATCGGTTAGAGACCATTCCCGAAACGACTCTGCGTGGTTATTTCGGCGTAGATACAACCGAACTTGACCGCGCCACCTTGCAATCACAAATTTATTTGTATTATACCTTGCTTGACCAAGTGGTGAATAAGCGTGATGCCGAAATTCCGCTAGAAGAACTCGCTATCCAACCACTTGATGAAATTATGACGCGCATTGACGGCATCGAAAATGTGGCGCGTACTTTGCGTCAAGCCGATATGAGCGAAGATATTATCCGCAATTTGGCGGGTAATTCTGATTTGTGGTCGCTCATCTTAGAACCCAATACCCGCATCATTGATGATTTATCGGAAGCCGAATTGGGACGGTTGATTGAGACCAATGCCTCGCGCGAGATTTTGACGCTGGTCTATGAAAATTTAAGCCCACTCAGCGATGTGCGCGAGATGAACGGCATCCCACTCAGCATTTCAATTGAGGGGAGCATCATCCCCGCAGGTTGGGAAGAACGCCCCATCAATGACCTAACCCCAGCCGAGCGGGTACAATTGCTGATTGAAAATTTATCGCAAGAACAATTACTCGCTTTGGTATATGACCGTGTGGTACGCGAGGTCATTTTACAAAGCTGGAATTTGAACGAGAGCGTGTTGAATCGGGGTAGCCTCGAAACACGGGTTGAGGATTCACTGCCGTTTGGGACTGAACTCCGTTGGCGCTCATGGCTTTCGGCAGATTTTATCACGGGTGGTTTGACCAAAACCCCCGCCACCGCAGGCATTTACCCCGCCTTGATGGGTACGTTGTGGTTGATGTTCCTCACCATTCTTATCGCGTTCCCATTAGGTGTAGGGGCGGCGATTTATTTGGAAGAATATGCCAGTGATAACTTCATTAACCGTATTATTGAGGTTAATATCCGCAATTTGGCGGGCGTGCCTTCGATTATTTACGGGATGTTGGGCTTGGCGCTGTTCGTCCGCGCCCTTTCACCGATTACCAGTGGTGCTATTTTTGGCACGCCATCGAATGTGGCGGGTCGCACGATTTTATCGGGCGCATTAACCCTGTCGTTGCTCATTTTGCCTGTCATCATCAGCGCCAGTCAAGAAGCCATCCGCGCTGTGCCATCCAGTTTGCGTGAAGGCAGTTTTGGCTTAGGTGCGACTAAATGGCAAACCGTATCGCGCACCATTTTGCCCACTGCTATGCCCGGTATTCTGACAGGTGCGATTATTGGTCTTGCCCGTGCCATTGGCGAGACTGCCCCCATCGTTGTGATTGGGACAGCAACCTTCACCACATCCGTGCCATCGGGTCCGTTTTCCAGCATCGTGGCAATGCCAACACAAATTTTCTCGTGGATTCGTGAATCCGAACCACAATTCCGCAATCTGGCATCAGGTGGCATCATTTTGTTTTTGGCTGTTTTGCTCACCATGAACGCCACCGCCATCATTTTACGTCAAAGAGCCTCACGCAGGAGTGTATTATAAAATGTCCGCAGATGTATTAGTCGAAAATCAAGTCGCGCTGGATACCCGTCAGGTAGATGTGTTTTATGGGTCATATCGTGCCGTCCACGACATCACCATGCCCATTTATGAACGCAAAATTACCGCCTTCATCGGACCTTCGGGTTGTGGCAAAAGCACCGTGTTACGTGCTTATAACCGTATGAATGACCTTGTGCCAGGGGCGCGGGTGGAAGGACAAATTTTGTTTCATGGCGAAAATTTATATGGTCCAGATGTTGACCCCGTAGAAGTACGTCGTCGGGTTGGGATGGTGTTCCAAAAACCGAATCCATTCCCCAAAAGCATTTATGATAACATCGCCTACGGTCCGCGCTTGTTGGGTGTCAAAGATAAATCCACCCTCGATAGCATCGTGGAAAATAGCTTGCGGAGTGCCGCCCTGTGGGACGAAGTGAAAAACGACCTGAAAAAATCGGGGTTGGCGTTATCAGGTGGGCAACAACAACGCTTGTGCATCGCCCGCACCATCTCAATTGAGCCAGAAGTGATTTTGATGGATGAACCCTGTTCTGCCCTAGACCCCATCGCCACCCAACGCATCGAAGAACTCATGCGTGAATTGGTCAAGGACTACACCATCATCATCGTCACCCACAACATGCAACAAGCCTTGCGTGTATCGGATTTTACGGCTTTCTATAATATCCGTAAAGAAGTGGTGAATGAAAAAGAAACCCGTTGGGGGCAATTGGTAGAATTTGCGCCCACATCGGATGTATTCAATTCTCCGCGTGAACAAGAAACCGCCGATTATATTTCGGGTCGGTTTGGATGATTGTTATACCTTGTGTAGGGGGTATATATCGTGTAGGGGCTTGCCATGGCAAGCCCCTTGCGTAGCAACTTAAGAAAACAACCTCACCCCTAAATCCCCTCTCCCAAACGGAGAGGGGACTTTTCCCCGCAAAATAACGGTTTTCTCCCCCTCTCCAAATTGGAGAGGGGGCAGGGGGGTGAGGTCAAAAAGCAATTTTGTTGTTAAGTTGCTGTATATGGGGCTTGCCATGGC
>JALONZ010000128.1 GCA_025454675.1 Anaerolineae bacterium
GCTTGCCATGGCAAGCCCCTTCATGTTTATAACCACCCGTCAAGAATTTTATGATATAGGCACTGTCTTATAACTATTCCCACCGCCAAACCCATGTGTTTCTGAATTGGCAATTTGTCCGTAATGGGTCAAAATTCAAGACAGCATTCCCTACTTGCCCTGTGATATTTGCAACTGGCATTTGCCCTACCAATATATAATTTACATAGTAGTAAAGCATCCCCTCATTGACCACGACCAATAATTGGCTACTATTGGCAACCGTCCACGATTCATTTGTGCCGAAAATACCATCAGAAAATGTACTCCCATTACGTACAGAAACCCCATATCCACCCACATTATCCAAATACGCGACAGTATAATTTTGCTCATCAGCATGTTGGAATAACAAGGCACATGCCCCAATACCCTCACCGATGAAGGATGCGCTAACAGTGGCAGATAACACAAAATTGGTGAACCGTGTATCAACAATTAATGGCAATCTATCCACACCAGGGCGCGAGGCTTCGATAAAACTATCTGCCACTTCCCAAGCCAATGTCCCACCCGCAGGAATAAGATGACGACGTTCCAATTCATGCGAGACCAAAATCGAATTTCCTGCCATCAGCTGACTAGGGATGATAAATCGTTCATTCAGGCTTGTGGGAATGGTAATTTGTATACCATCTACTTGTACACTTATTTGACTATCTAATGCGTTGGCAGTTTGTACTTGAACACCAATCGTCCCCGCGTTTTGAATTGAATCATCTGTGATGCTGGCTAACATTTGGTTTTCATAAAAAATGTCGAGGCTTACATCTTTTGCCAATACACCCACCGTAAAGGTCGTATCCCCTGCCACAATCGCAGGATGTGTTGTCCAATCACGCAAAATGGTTTGTGTATCATTCTGCCACAAAGTTAGTCGCCATTCGCCACTCGAATTAACCAGCATAACATACCGATTCCCATTGGCTTGCTCACGAAAGGTCATTCCCACAGTCCAACCATTTCGCCCTGTGATATTAGAAATCGTCATATGAGCATAAAAATCTTTTTGGCGGGTCATCTGCCGATTAAACACCCTACCCACTTGTGCAATGCCCGTAACTTGCATCGTCAAAATACCATCTACGGCATCAGCAGAGACCACATTGTCCGATTCCCATTCACCGAGTGATGTAAATCGCTCATCCAGCGCAAAATCAGCGTATCCAATCTGCATTGTGAGCGTAAATGAACCAATATCGCCCCCATACCCAGTCACAACAACTTGATACTCCCCCAAACGTGGTAAGGTGATGGCTTCAAGCAACGCATCCCGCCGATTGGGATAATCATAATCATCATTACGGATGAGTTCTTGACCACTGGCATCAAATACCATGAGTAAGGGGTCAAAATCACCATTTGGGACAACACGTAATGATACCGCCATATTTAGACCGCCGGTAAATGTCCAAACCCGTTCTTCATTGGGGAATGTTATCTCCCCCTCTACAGGCGTATTTGGCACAATACGCGGTGCAGTTTGGGCATATAGAGGGTCTATAACAAAAATGATAAAAAAGAGGGCGCAAAACGCCCCCAACAATCGTATTTTCATGATTAACCTCAAAATAAGCGTCTTTATGGCATCCAACGATAAAAATGGTCTTTTAGCCAGCGCAAAAGGGTATCGTAGTCGTCTGGTAACATCTCAACTCCATCTATACCGCGTGCGGTTTCGGCAATATATAACTGACGTTGCATCCCTGCAAGGCGCATATCATCCCCTTCTGCACTCTTTTTGAGAACATCCTCGCGCCGAATGGTCAATTCTTCATACTGTCCTGCTGTATCCATTGCTTCAAACCGTTCTGGCGAGATGAGTGTATACACAGGTAAATAAATATCATCCTGTTCCAACGCAATAGCCACCACATACCAGCCTTTTTCGGCACGCGAGCGCCGTTTGATGGTGAAGCGCCATTGCGTCACATTCACTTGTTGCATCGGATTAATGGCACGCTTCACCCTATCACCTTGCAAAAAGGCAATTTCATTTTGGGTCACACGCACCCAGCGATTCGATTTCCAAATCGGTCGGAGTATTTTTTCGGTGATAAGCATCACCACCACACCAAATGCCACCCCAACACCAAACCCTAATAAGGAGCATGAACCCCATCGAAAAATAATATCAGACAACCATATTCCCAACACCAACCCAACTAAAAAAGCAGTTAATACAATCAATCGAAGCGAGGTTGGTTCTGGGTCTACAGGTAAGCGCAATTCTTTTGGATTTTCTTGTGCATTGGTCATCATCACGCATCTACCTTATTGTTTCTTGAGTACGAACACAACACGCGATGCCTTTGGATTGGAGACATCTACATTATTGAGTTGACTATCCAAAAGGGCAACAATCTCAAATTCTGTACGACGGACTAATGTCGCAAGCGCCATCAATGGATATGCACGTAAAACACGTTTGCTTTTGGCACGATTCCACGCATTATTTTGTTGACGGGTAAATACATCATAATTCAGTGTGGAAAGTTGGCGGTCATAATCATAATGCCGATGCACATATACGGTTAAATCATCAGCATCATAAAGGCACTCATGCTCAACCATACCCCGTTGTGCCAAGCCTTCAATAGTGTATATATCAAAAATAAAAAAGCGCCCACTGGTCAAAATGCCACTCACCTGTTTGAGGGCAGTCTCAAAATCACGCACACTATCCAATTCATTAAACAGATTCAGCGCCATCACCATATCAATCATCGTCATGGGGGGTAATTGACGCGCATCGGCTTGGGTAAGTGTGGCAGTATGTCCTTTTTTATCTAATGCCGATTTCAGTTGGCTAAGCATGGCAGGGTTATAATCCACAGCCGTCACATTATACCCATACGCGGTAAACCAAAGGGTGGATGCACCTGTGCCACAACCCAAATCCAAAATGCGCCTGCCAGCCCATTCATTACGTTGTGCAAAATTCACTAATTTGGGGGTCAAGTTGGCAGAATAATCTGCCATGCCGATGCGGTCATAGATATTCGGCAATATTATATCATCTGCAAACACAGTAAGACCCTTTCTTCGTCATGCAAGCTAACAACAAAGTTAAGGGTAACACAATCTGTCTAAAGAATCTATATTTTGGCTCAACGACCTATCGGCATCCAATATCCGCGCCCTGGCACAGTGACAATATAAGCGGGTCTACGCGGATTTTCTTCTAATTTTTGGCGTAACCGCGATACATTCACGCGCAACACCGAATAATCACCCCTGTAGCTATCTCCCCAAACAGCCTGTAGCAAATCATCATGTGTAATGACTTTGCCCGCATGACGCATCAGCGTGAGCAAAATGTTATATTCAATTGGGGTCAAACTGAGGCGCTTACCATTAATCGTGGCTTGTCGGCGGGGCAAATTCAGTTCTAATTTGCGAACTGTAAGTTGGGTTTCGGGTTTAGGCATCCAATCCACACGCCGTAACAAGGCTTTTACCCGCGCCACCAATTCATCAGGTGAAAATGGCTTAGACATAAAATCATCCGCGCCCGCTTCTAATGCCACCACACGGTCGCGGTCGCGTTCAAAGCCACTCATCACAATCATGGGCAAAAATGAATGAGAGCGCACTTTTTTCAGGATTTCTAACCCATTCATATCAGGTAGGTGAATATCTAAAAGCACTAAATCAGGTGACATCATGGCAATTTCATCGAGTGCCACACCACCATTACCCACCGAAGCCGCTTCATAACCAGCCGTTTCTAAGAGGGTGCATACCATCTCTGCGGTATCTTCATCGTCTTCAATCACTAAGATGCTTTGCGCTCGTTGTCCTGTCATTACCATCTTCTAACATCCTTATAACCGTTTGTAACATCTAGCATATCTCATTTTTGCGAATTAGGCTAGTAGTCCGCAACAATTCATTCTGAAATGTCACTTTTAAGCCATAAAACCGATTATGCTAAAAGGGATAGGTAAAATTTGAATATTAGGGGGTGTGGGCGGTATAGGACTCGAACCTATAACCCTACGCGTGTAAGGCGTATGCTCTGCCAATTGAGCTAACCGCCCCTCAGATGTGATTATCATAACCGACAAACGCCTGTTTATCAACCCCATATCAGACTATATATTCTCATCTGCCTCGTTTATAATTGCGCCAAAATAGATATTAGAGGTTTTTTTAGATGGAACAACTCTATACTCCTTGGCGCATGGCATACATCAAAGGCGAAAAAAAGCCAGTAGAGGGGTGTGTTTTCTGCAATAAAATTTTAGCAGACGACGCAACCGAGCATGTCATCGCCCGTTCAGACTATGTATTCGTCACACTCAATCGCTATCCCTACAACAATGGGCATTTGCTGGTCGTACCCTATGCCCACATCCCCACCCCAGAAGATATGCCAACCGAAGCCCTTACGGATATGATGCTCACAGTCAATAAATGTTTGCGCGTCTTGCGCGAAGTGTACCGCCCACAAGCCTTTAATATGGGCGCGAATATCGGCAAGGCGGCGGGTGCAGGTATCGCCGACCATTATCATTTTCATATCGTCCCACGTTGGGATGGCGACACGAATTTTATGGGTGTGGTGGGCAATACGCGCATCATCCCCGATACACTCGATAATATCTACCATGACCTGAAAGGGGCGTGGGATTCAATTTCGTAAGATAATCGCCAATTTATCGTCCTTTTTTAGAATAAATTATCATTTTGGAGAATTGAGATATGACCAAATCAGCACGCGACATCGTTATCTTAGGGAGCGCACGCACCCCACACGGCAAATTTTTGGGCGCACTTGCGGGATTATCTGCCGCCGAATTAGGCGCAGTTGCCGTTAAATCAGCCATTGAGCGCAGTGGCATCAATCCTGAACACATCAGCGAATTTGTATTGGGGAATGTGGTCAGCGCCGGCACAGGTCAAGCCCTCCCTCGCCAAATTGGTCGCAATGCAGGTTTACCCGATTCTGTGGGTGGGACAACCGTCAATAAAGTGTGTGGCAGTAGCTTAAAAAGTGTGATGATGGTCGCCAACGCCATCAAAGCCGAAGATGGTGATGTGTATTTGGCGGGCGGTGTGGAAAGCATGAGTCGCGCCCCGTATTTGAATGATTCAATTCGCATGGGCAACAAATATGGCGCAATTGAAATGCGCGATTCGCTCCAAACGGATGGGTTATGGTGTTCGATTATCAATTGGGGCATGGGCAACGCCGCAGAATTTATCGCCCGTCAATTGGAAGTTCCGCGCCGTGAATTAGATGAATTTGCCTTCCGCAGTCATCAATTGGCACATCAAGCCACCCTCGCGGGCAAATTTAAACCCGAAATTGCGCCCGTCGTCATCAAATCGCGCAAAGGTGATACAATTGTGGATACTGATGAACCCATCCGCGCCGATACCACTGTAGAAGCCCTGTCCAAATTAGCACCCGCCTTTGAAAAAGATGGTGTGGTCACAGCAGGCAACGCCCCTGGCATGAATGACGGTGCATCGGCGATGGTTTTATCCAGTCGTGCGTATGCCGAAAAAAATGGGCATAAACCGGTTGCGCGTGTGGTCGGGTATGGTCAAGCCGCCCTCGACCCACAATGGATATTTTACGCGCCCGTCAAAGCCGTTCCCATCGCATTAGAACGCGCCGGTTGGACGGTGGATGATGTGGATTTGTTCGAGATTAACGAAGCCTTTGCATCCCAAGTGTTAGCCGATTTGCGCGGTTTGGCACGCGATGGTCATCATGTGCCGCTGGAAAAAGTCAATGTGAATGGTGGCGCAATCGCATTAGGACATCCATTGGGCGCAAGTGGGGCGCGGGTACTCATTACTCTGATTCACAATTTGCAAGATAGAGGCTTAAAACGCGGTGTCGCCACCCTGTGTTTGGGTGGTGGTGAAGCCGTTGCATTGGCAGTAGAAATCGAAGATTAGTCTTGTTTTAGAATATATCGGGTAAGGGCGCACCCTATTGCGCTCTTACCTAATTACTGCTGTGCAAACATCATCTTGGCATTTTCGACATATTCCAAACTCTGGTGGCGGAAATAAGTATTATACAATTCAGCATAATGCCCACCTTGCGCCATAAGTGATTCATGACTACCCTCCTCAATGATTTCGCCATCTTTTAGCACGATGATACGGTCAGCATCACGCACGGTACTCAG
>JALONZ010000129.1 GCA_025454675.1 Anaerolineae bacterium
TGGTGCGTTCCATCGGCGCTGACCATGTAATTGATTATACCAAAACCGATTTCACCAAAACCGGGCAACAATACGACCTGATTTATGATGCCAAAGGCAATCGGTCAGTGGCAGATTTTCAACGCGCACTCAAACCCAATGGCATGGCAATTATGGCAGGGTTTACCACCTTATGGCACATGATTCGCTTTAATATTGGGTCGAAGCGTGTATCCAAACGCGGAACACAGAAAATCGGCATCATGCCCACTGCAACACGCGCCAAAGCCGACTTGCTCATCCTCAAAGATATGATAGAGGCGGGCAAAATCACCCCTATCATTGATAGATGTTATCCATTTAGTGAATTACCACAAGCAGTAGCGTATGTCGAAAAAGGTCATGCACGCGGTAAAGTGGTAGTGACAGTATCATCGTGATTCAGCGTAGGGGCTTGCCATGGCAAGCCCCTACACATATATATGATATGGATTTATTGCCGTCTTTCGGATACAAATTCAATCGCATCCAGCAATTTATCAATCCCCGCCAAAATATCACCTTTGATATGCACCCGAATCACACGCCGACCGTGTGCTTCTAATGCCTCAATATCGCCTGCGGCTTGGGCATCATTCAAAATACCAAACGTATAGGGCATATCGGGGATGGGCAAATCAACGCTGTGGTCAGCCGTAATTTGGATGAATACCCCATTATTCGCCCCGCCCTTATGCAATTGACCGGTGCTATGCAGATAACGCGGTCCATAACCCAACGTGACGGCGCGACGGGTCGCATGGCGCAAACGGCGACGAATCCGTTCCAATTTTTCATGAACTTTGGGGTCATTGGGCAAATAGGCTAAAATGCCAAAATAATCACCTGAATGGGTGCCATTAAATTGCGCCGCCAACAATTCTAAACGGCTATTGATGTTATATCCGTGCGCCTCACCCAATTCACGCAAGGGTGCAAGGGTGTTTTGGCTGATATACAACGCAGTTTGGTCATCTTCAATGAACGGCGTATTTTTGGGCAATGCGCCATGTTCTTGATAATATGCCAACAGACGACCCGTATTTTCTTTGCTTTCGGTGACATTCAATTCATCAAACGGGTTGATTTTATACAACTGACCCGCCACCGCTGTCGCATATTCCCAACGGAAAAATTCACCTGCAATGGCATAGGGGTCATCGAGTAATAACGTCACACGCGGATGACCAGCTTCGCGCAAGGTCTTGATTTGTTCATCCAGTTCTTCATTACTTTTATCATCCAACACTTTCAGATAGATGAATAAGCGGTCACTGGCATAATCATGCGGACGACCAACAGTCGCCCCCACCACAGGCACAACACCGCGCCCCTCTTTGCCGATGCTTTCCGCAACCAGTTGCTCCACCCAATTACCAAAACTGGCGATGGATTGGCTGGCAAAGATGCAAATTTTATCACGCCCCTGCTGACCCAACGCGCCCATAATCGCGCCAAGCGCAATCCCTGGATGCTGGTCATCGGGGATATTTTCGCCACTGGCTTCAATCATCATCCGCGCATTGTTCCAAAAACGGTCAATATCCAACCCCATGATGGCGGCAGGCACAAGCCCAAAATAACTGAGGGCGCTATACCGTCCGCCAATATCAGATGGGTTGATGAAAATATCGCGGAAGTGGTTGGCTTCGGCTTCTTTGGCAAGTGCGCTTCCTTCATCCGTGATGGCAATAAATTGCGAACCTTTATTGCCCGTTTTGGCATAGAAATATTTTTGGAAGCAGGCAGTTTCGATGGTCGAACCCGATTTACTCGCCACGATGAACAGCGTTTTATCCAATTTGATTTGGTCTTCAATGCGTTTAATCTGGGCGGGATTGGTGCTATCAATCACCAACAATTCGGGGAAATTGGGCTGAATGCCAAATGTTTGTGCCATCACTTCGGGCGCGAGGCTACTGCCACCCATCCCCAACAACACCACATGCGTAAATCCTGCGCCATTGATGCTGGCTTGCAATCTTTTCACACGGTCAATATCCATCGTATCCAACACATTCAGCCACCCCAAGCGATTTTGTATTTTGGCGATGGTGGGACCGTGGTCTTTCCATAAACTACCATCATGATTCCAAATGCGCGAATTGAAAAAAGCGTTGCTCAATTGGGTGGTGGCTTCTTTGACATGATTAGCATAAATCCCAAGCGCCAATTTTTGGCGTTCCATCATGCCTGTATTCAAAATGGAGCGTTTCGATTTAATTTGGGCGATTAAATCTTCAAACGCCACCACAAATGCCTCCACACCATCATCTTGCAGGCGTTTGGTCACTTGGTCAATTTCGATGCCCACTTCTGCCAATTGGTCAAATAAGTCTTGTGGGTTATCCGATTTATCCAAAATGGTCTCGCTTTCAACTGTGCCACCTTGTTTGAATGCGACCAATGTTTCGGGCGGGACGGTGTTCACGGTATGATTGCCGATGAGCGAATCTACATATAAGGTAGCTGGATAAGCGGGGTTTTTGGTGCTGGTAGATGCCCATAGCGGACGTTGAACTTGTGCGCCTGCCTCTTTAAGTTTGGCAAACCGTTCCCCATTAAACAGGGTTAAAAAGCGTTGATACGCAAGGCGTGCATTGGCAATCGCCGCCCGTCCCAATAATTTGGAATTGGCTTGCACCCGCGCCATATCGCTCACCATTCGCGCCGAATGGATGTTGTTTTCCAGCATTTTATCAATCATGCTATCAATTCGGCTGATAAAAAAGCTGGCAACCGACGCAATTTTATCAATCGGCAAGCCTTCGGCATGACGGCGTTCCAACCCGCGCATATAGGCTTCTGCCACTTGCACATAATTGGCTACCGAGAAAATCAGGGTGACATTCACACTAATCCCTTCGGCAATGGTCGCTTCAATGGCAGGGATGCCTTCAGGCGTAGCGGGGATTTTTATCATCAAATTAGGACGATTTACCGCTTTGGCAAGGCGCTTGGCTTCGAGGACAGTCCCATGTGTATCACGCGCAAGAAGTGGCGACACTTCAAGGCTGACATATCCATCCCGCCCTGCGGTTTTATCATACACCGTGCGGAATAAATCGGCGGCGTGTTGAATATCTCCCACAGCTAATTTTTCGTACACTTCTTCTGGTGAAAATTCAATCAGGTTGGTGATAGCACCATCATAATCATCCGATTGCCCAATGGCTTTTTGAAAAATAGATGGATTTGAGGTTACACCAACCACACCATCTTCATCAATCATCCGTTGGAATGTGCCATCTTCTAGCAATTTTCTGCGGATGTTATCTATCCAAATGCTTTGACCGAATTTCTGCACCTCTACTGGTGGATTCGACATGATTTCTCCTTAAAAATTCTCTATGATGTGCTTATTCTTGATACACCACAACCGCATAAAATGCGCGATTGTGATGTGTTGGTGTTGATTATAACAGGTGATGGTGTTCCATCACACATGATTTTTATTATGAAAAAAGGTGTTTTTTAGTAATATCTTTGTTGTGTAAGGGCGCAACATGTTGCGCCCTTACATCATACAAGTTTGTTTGGATTCATCATGCCATCTGGGTCAAAAAAAGTGAGGGCAGATTGAATGGCTTTTATACCCAACTCGCCTTTTTCGGTGGGCAAATAGGGCATGTGGTCATACCCAACCCCATGCTGATGACTGATTGTCCCGCCATTATCGACAATCGCACGGCTCACCGCACTTTTCAGCAATTCCCAACGGCGCATGGTTTCGTCTGGGGTGGGCGCAATGCGGAATACATAGGTAGTATAAATACTCGTGCCATAGGGATAAAGATGCGACAAATGGGTGAATACATGCACTTTTTCGCCCATATCGGCTAAGGCGGTATGCAAAGCGCGTTCCATCAGTGTGATGAGCGTGGGCGTATTCGTCCAATCGGTTGCCGTCTCCACTGTATCCACCGCATAGCCCTGTTCCCAAAGCGTATTCCGTAAATACGGGGTATGAAAACGATTTTTGCGCCATTGACCGCCGAATATTTTGCCAATTCGCAAATGTACCCCGCCATACCGTCCCGCGATGCTATGCACCGTTTTAACGGTCAATCTGGCGAGTGCTTTATCCCCCGTCACACCAAAAATGAACATCGTCTTTTTATCTTTGATGCCTTGTGTGGATAACACATCTTCCAGCAGGTTTATCAAACGGCGTTTACCCGCCAGTGCCAGATTCGTTTCGGTTTCGATGGCGGTGCTGAATCGGAGCATGGAGAGGGGCAACTTGGCTTGCACAATTTCGCGGGCGGCGGCGATGCCACTCTCAAAATCGGGGAAGAATACGGCACGGAACTCATCCACTTCGGGTTGAGGCGAAATTCTAACCGTTGCTTGGGTGATGATGCCCATGCGCCCTTCAGACCCCAATACCCACTGGCGCAAATCGGGACCCGCCGCCGATGCGGGGAATGAGGGCATATCCAGCGTGCCAAGTGGTGATTCCATGCGCCCCCCCGCGAATAATTGCTCAATTCTGCCATAATGAAGCGATTGTTGCCCACTCGACCGCGCCGCAATCCACCCGCCGAGTGTGGAATATTCAAACGATTGCGGATAATGCCCTAATGTGAATCCTTGTGCGCGGAGCATCGCTTCAAGGTCGGGTCCTGCAATCCCCGCGCCAAATGTGGCATGACGGGTATTCGCATCAAGCGATAACAACCGATTCATCCGCCCCATATCGACTGTCAAGACGGGTTGGTCGCTCGGTTGCGGATTAATATGCCCCACAACACTCGTCCCACCCCCATAGGGAATGAGTTTTACCCCTGTTTGCTTAGCATATGCGATGAGCGCCTTCACATCCTCATCGCTGACGGGATAGGCAACACCATCGGGAAAAACACCGATTTGTCCTGTGCGGAGGGCGTGCCAATCGGGGAAACTTTGCCCGCGTGCGTGCATCAAGCGGTCTTGTGGGTCTGTTTTGATGAGGGGATGCGCGGATAGGCGGGTATTCGGAACACTAGCCACCACCTGATTGAGGGTTGCATCTTTTGGCGGGGTGGCTTTGCCGACACGGGTTTCTAAAAACACATCCGCGCCGGTGGGTAAATGACTATGACGGGTGGTATCGCCCCACCCATTCCATCGTTTCATGTGTAAATCCTCTCTATTAAGGGTTATATTTGAACAAATTTGCTTTTTTATGCTAAAATGGACGATATGCCAACTATTTTAGCCCATATTGTGATAGCCGTGTAAGGAATAACCCGATGAGAAGCCTGTATTATGGGGATAATTTAGATGTTTTACGCCATCAAATCCCGCCTGATAGTGTGGATTTGTGTTATATAGACCCGCCATTCAACAGCAAGCGCAATTACAACCAAATTTATAACAACATCGGCACAGAAGATATGGCGCAAGCACAAGCCTTTGTGGATACATGGACATGGGATTCATCAGCACAAGACGCATTCCATGACATCATGAACAATAAAGAGGGTCGGTTTTCTCAGCATGTGACGGATTTGATTCGCGGGTTACATCTGGTGCTAAAAGAAGGCAGTTTATTGGCGTATTTGGTCAGCATGACGGTGCGCTTGGTGGAAATTCACCGCGTCCTAAAGCCGACAGGCAGTTTTTATTTACATTGCGACCCCACCGCCAGTCATTACCTCAAATTGGTGTTGGATGCGATTTTTCTGCCTGCTGGGGGTGAATATCAGAATGAAATTGTGTGGCAACGGACAAATGCCCATAATGTGGCTTCAAAATATTTTGCACGTTTGCATGATACCATTTTTTACTACACCAAATCATCTACTTATACATGGAATCCAGAATATGCCGATTTTTCACCACAGCAATTAAAACGTTATAGCAAAGATCCACTTACAGGTCGGATGGTGACGGGTCAAGATTTGACCATGACGGGCAACCTATCACGCAATTTTACATGGCGTGGCGCAACCCCACCCCCAAATCGCGGATGGGCATTATCTGAGGAGCAACTCGAATCACTTTGGGAACAAGGGCTTATTCTCACAAAAAAAGACGGAACACCGCGTTTAGATGGTCGTAAAGTCTTTTTGGATGAAAAAAAGGGCAAGCCGATTGGTTCTGTTTGGGTAGATATTCAACGAGTGGGAAACACCTCATCAGAACGCTTA
>JALONZ010000130.1 GCA_025454675.1 Anaerolineae bacterium
TAATTGGTCACATCCACAATATTATTGATGGGACGTTGCCCCACCAATTTCAAACGGCGTTGCATCCATTCTGGTGAGGGTTGAATTTTGGTATTTTTGAGCAATGCCAACACAAAACGCGGGTTTAACTCGCTGTTGCGAATTTCGATATATACCTGACCATCAATCGGCTCACCTTCCGCCAGAAAATCGTAATTGGGTTGTTTCAATGGTTTATCGAGGAGTGCCGCCACTTCTCGCGCCACACCCAACACCGAAAAACACCGCGCCAAATTGGGGGTGAGTTCCACTTCTAACACAATATCGCCCAACACATCGGCTAAAGGTGCGCCTGCGGGGAACGGGTTGCCATCTAATCCGCGTGGCTGGGTGTGCATCAAGATAACGCCATCGTGGTCATCGGCGATGCCCAATTCTTTTTCAGAACACACCATACTCTTGTTATAAACACCGCGCAATTCTTTGCCCTTGAGTATCATCCGCTTGGGTTCTTCACTATGACCATCCCAAACTTCTGCCCCTTCATGCGCGAAAGCCGTCCATAAGGGCGGATTCAATTCGCCTTTTCCGCGATATTCAAACAGATTCGGCGCACCCGTCACACATTGTTCCAGTTCCGCCCCGCCATAATCCACCATCGCCAAAACGAGTTTATCCGCATTGGGATGCACTTTAACTTCACGAATCGCCGCCAACACCAGCCGTTGTCTATCCCACACCAAATGATTGGCGGGTGGCTGACGGATGCCTTCCACTTGGGTTTGTGGCACACCGATATAATGCAATTTACCCACTTCTAACCCCGCTACGGTCAGGCGTTCTGCCAATGCTTCGGCAGGGATGTCTATATCTACAAATTCTTTGAGCCATGAGAGTGGCACGAGCATAATTTTAGGTCTCCTTTGATAACAGCTTTATTGTTTTGTGTGATTATTTTCGGCTTTCGTTTTTACGCGAGGTGTTAAAACACCCCGCTAGGCAAAAACCTGTAAGCGCACTAAAGGCGCTAAAACCACTCAGATGTTTGGATTTTCAGCCCCTTTATTGGGCTTCTAAGGCGAATAGGCGGGTGCTTTAGCACCTGCCGAAAACTATTTAAGAAACGGGCGGATGACCGCCACAATGTCACTGGCGATTGCCAAATTGCCAACCGCCGTAATATGGTTAAAATCTATCCAGATGCGTTCTGTTTGCGTATCCAGCGCCTGCCCCATATAGGTCAAATACGGCAACTCATCGGCTTGTGCTTCCCAAATGGGATACACCGCCTCAAATAACTCATATAACCCACCGGGCATTTCCCATAAGAAACGTTGTTCCTCATCATTCACCTCTCGCGCCGACATGGGCAAAACGGGTTGGATGAACGCCTGAAATACACAGCCATTCGCCTCGCATAAGGCATTCGCCATCGCAATATTATTCAAATAGGCTTGGGCAGTCGCGTTGATAAACGATTCATCCAACGGCGGTAACGCCCAATTTGGCTGAATTTTTGGCGGGTCGCCCACAAATAACCGATAGGTTGCGCTATGTGTGAGTGCATTCAGCAATCCCTGCCCTAACGATACATCGGCTTGGGCAAATTTTTGGCTACTCAGGGCGCTATTAATCGCCTCATAGTAAAAATGATTCCCCGCGATACTCGTCCGATTCGCCGCGGCAATATCATTCGTGCCATCATAAAACACCACCATATCAGGCACATCGCCATTTGCAATCAGTTGCGACAGGCGAATCAGGCTTTGCGTGGAGCTATAACCCAATTCGCCGAAATTCATCACACACACACCCGCATCTATCAGGGCAATCTGCATCCCTGTGGGTATCGTATTCCAATCTGGCACACCATAGCCCCATAATGTAGACCCACCAAACACATAAATCTGATAGGTATCTCCGTTACAATCAGACGCATGGGTCAGCCGATTGCCATGCTCATCCACAGTAATATATTGCCCTGCGAATGGGCGTGTTTGCCACAACCGATACGGCGCATACACCCAATTATCGGCTTGGAGATGTTCTGTCCAATAACCATCTGCCCAATCTTGTGCCTGATAATATGACAAGCCCAACATACGCGACTTAAAAGCATCCAAATCCGCTTGGAGCGTGGTGGCAGGACGCGATGAGATGATGACCGCCGAAGCACCCTCAATCACCAACATGAGGATGACCGTATTCATCAGCACCAACGCGAGGCGCACATACACACGTCCAATATGTTTCATCAACATCATCCTTAAAATTGTTCCAAGAAGCGCAAATCATTCGCCCAAAAATAACGAATATCGCTGATGCCGTGTTTGAGCAAGGTCATGCGCTCTGGACCCATGCCAAACGCGAATCCACTCCATTCGTTGGGGTCATAGCCACCATTCCGCAATACAGTCGGATGAATCATGCCACTGCCGGCAATTTCTAACCAACCGCTATGCTTGCACACCCGACACCCTTCACCACCACACAAGAAACATTCCACATCAATTTCCATGCTCGGCTCGGTGAATGGGAAATACGAGGCGCGGAAGCGTGTTTTTGCCGTTGGGCTGAAGAAACGGCGAATAAATTCGGTGATTGTGCCTTTTAGGTCGCTCATGCGGATATTTTTGCCGATGGCGATGCCTTCCATCTGATGGAATTGCACCTCACTACGCACCGTGATTTGTTCAAACCGATAACACATCCCCGGTAAAACAACCCGCAAGGGTTTTGTACCATCCCCACCCAATTCACGCATGGCGCGGATTTGTCCCGCAGATGTGTGCGTCCGCAAAATGACATTCGGCGTGGTGGTATAGAAGGTGTCTTGCATATCCCGCGCAGGATGATGCGGTGGAATATTCAATTGGGTGAAGTTCATATCATCGGTCTCAATATCCCGACTCTGATACACCTGAAAGCCCATATCGCCCCAAATATCATAGAATCGGCGCAGTGTCCGCGTGGATGGATGTAACCCGCCCGTTGGGTTGGGACGACCGGGCAGTGTAATATCCACCGCGCCCGATTCAAGGTCTTGTGCCAATTCTTGTTCGCTAATCAAACGTTCACGCTCGATATAAGCCGATTCAAGGACACCTTTCACATCATTCGCCATTTTACCGAATACAGGGCGTTCCTCTTTGGAGAGTGACCCCATATTACGGAGCATCTGCGTCAGTTGCCCTTTTTTCCCGATGTATTGGCTGTCCCATGCCTCCAAATCGGCGCGACTATTCACACCGTTCAAATCGGCTAGGGCTTGGGTTTGTAGTGCTTGTAACTGGTCTAGCATAAAAATCCTCCAACAATGCCTAACGGTAACAAGTGGGCAGATGATAGGCAAACAAAAACGCCCTTCATCCACCGTATGCAAAAAAATTGCACCACAGGGACGAGAGCGTCTTTTTATAATTCGCATCCCGCGTTACCACCCTGATTGATATATCCGCAAATTTGCCGATATATCCACTTCATTCGCCCCTGATGACGGAGGGGTTACGGGATGAACTACTCAACCGAAATAGGTTTTTCCCTCATCCAACGCGCCAATGAAATTTGTTAAAACCTCATCCCCCCGCCCCCCTTCTCCAAGATGGAGAAGGGGGAGAAACCCTTATTTTTGAGGGTTCAAGTCCCCTCTCCGCTTGGAGAGGGGATTTAGGGGTGAGGTTATATTCTCATCGCACTCAAGAGTGAATTTTGCGCCTGCCGTATCCGTCACTGCTTTCAGCCTATGGCATGTGACTCTCTGTGGGGGCAAAAATAAACGCAAACTGTCTCTTTGTTGTCGTTATTGATGTTTATTATGTGCCAAAAATTGGGCAGATGTCAATCACAAACCTGTTAAAAAACCAATTTTGACCCCTATGACCCCTTGTTACCATTTAAGGCTTGATTAAAACCCTTGACGACTATTATAATATGGGGTATAGTTTATCATAGTACGGAAAGGATGGTTTTAGATGGATACAAACAGTAAAACTCTTATTGAAGATGGCGCGGTATATTCCCGTCAAGAAGCGGCAGAAGCATTAGGGATTAGCCTGAGTACACTCAAACGGCTCATCACCAAAGGTCATCTGCAAGTGAGTAAGCCAGACGGAATGCGCCGTGTGTTCATCACCGGTGAAAGTATTAAAGCCTTCTTGCAAGGCACAATGATTGAGAAAGGCGCGTAGATATGGTCGCCCTTGGGCTATCGAGACAAAAACTCAGCAACACCACATTATCCGACAGTTGTTATGAACGCCTCAATATATTGGGTGCATTTAACACGATGTCATGGGCAAACCCAGCGGGTTTACCCTCTAATAACGAGTTTTTGGCAGGTAGTCACGAGCAGTCTCACAGATGTAGGGCATTTTAACCCCCTACAAATCCAATCCTCAGCTAATGAGAAGGGACGTGAGACGCAATGCAACTTAAAAATTCGGCTCACGTCTCTTTTTTTGCCGATAAGTCGCCAACGTGACTATCTCGCCTTAACAAAGTATTCGCTCTTAGTCGTGCGGTGGTTGGAATTGTTGACCAAGTTCCACACCCCAAAAGAAAGGTTCGGTCATGCACTCAGAAAGTGACGGCGGACAACCCGCCAAAACCGCATCGCACTACGACAGCCTACGCAATAGTCAAGACATTAAGCCAAAAGGCAGTCGTAGCACTTGACTAAAATGGCAAGAACGAGCTTCATAAAGGCAAACTTGGCAAGACGGAACACATTTTATTGTAACTGCGCGAAAACGGACACGAGACTACGGGACAGAGTGAGCAAGTCACCATCCTTATATGAGTAAGACCATTTTTAGCGGATAAACGGAGGGCAACATGCCCAGCCGATACAAACAAGCATACTGGGGACGATGGTGGATGTGTGCGTTACATATCCACCCTACCCCAAATATGAAAATACAAACAAATCACGCGGACTTAAAGCATATTTAACCCAATTGGGATATAATCAATGTAAGATGTAAACAAAAAATAGACTTCTTGGTAGAGAGGTTAACAAATTTCGTGTCATCAGACAGTTCTGTTCTCCAGACTCGTGTGTTGCTCCTAAACGGCAATACTTGGGAGCCGCTTTCGGTGATTACCGTCCCCCGCGCCATTAATCTACTCTTGGCTGGCAAAGCCACTGTAGTTGAAGAAACTGGCAACTTCCTCAGAACAATGCGCGAAAATTTTCCCATTCCATCGGTTATTGTCTTGCGTAGTTATGTCAATGTCCCACGCAGACACGCCCACTGGAGTCGAAAGGGTGTCCTCATCCGTGATAAATATATTTGTATTTATTGCGGTGTGCAACCGGGTTCGATGGTCAAAGGCAAAGTCTTATCCAAAACCGATTTCAGCATAGACCATATCGTCCCACGCTCTAAAGGTGGCAAAGATACATGGACAAATACCGCGTGCGCGTGTTCGACCTGTAATCATCGCAAGGGCAATCAGCTCCCTCATGAGGCAGGCATGAAAATGCTTTACGAGCCAAAAACACCACGCACCAGTTATTTGGTCATCGCTGTCGGTAGCGGACCCGATGCGTGGAAACGCTATATTGAATTTTAATCAGGAGGGGCATCTCATCACCAGAGATGTCCCTCTTGTTTTTTAGAGCAGAATAAGAACAATTCTGCTTCTTTGTGTTGCCGCAACTTTTCGTTACAATCCACGTATTTATAATTCATAAGATGCAAATTTATCATCCTAAAAAGGAGAAAATTGAATGGAAAATATCGTAGAGGCGCGTGGTCTGATTAAGACCTATAAGCGCAAAGACGGGACAGAAGTTCAAGCGGTGAAAGGCGTGGATTTAGACATCCGCAGAGGCGAAATTTTTAGCCTGCTCGGTCCCAACGGCGCGGGCAAAACCACCACCATTTCCATGATTAGCGGACTCATCACCCCCACCAATGGCGATGCCAAAATCGGCGGGTATAGCATCACCAAAGCGCCCCTCGAAGCCAAAGCGTTAATCGGCATCGTCCCCCAAGAAATTGCCCTCTACCCCGACCTCAGCGCCCGCCAAAATTTGGAATTTTTTGGCAAAATGTATGGCATGAGCGGGCGTGCTTTGTCGCATCGTGTGGATGAGGTACTCGATTTTATTGACCTCAAAGAACGTCAACGCGACCGTGTAGATACATTTTCGGGCGGGATGAAA
>JALONZ010000131.1 GCA_025454675.1 Anaerolineae bacterium
TTTAGAGGAGAAACGCAATCATGACCGCAATAACCATTAATTCAGACACACAAACCAAGCAATTTGAGCAGGAATTCATCATTCGCCCTGTCACATTAGACGATGCAGGCAAAGCCGCAGATTAATTTAATGCCTATAATCGTTTCTTTGGTATCAGTGGTACAGATACCGAAGAAGGGGTGCGTTTTGAATGGGACGACCCCGAATTTAGCCTCGAAAAATCTACACTCGCCTTCTTCACCTTAGATGGCGAAAAAATGGTTGGCTATCAAGAATTATATGATGCGACGACCATCCCCGTGCGTCCGCGTATGTGGGGGCATGTCCATCCCGATTATATGGGGCGTGGCATTGGCACATATTTATTCCAATGGGCAGAAAAATTAGCGCATCGTGTCTTTGACCGCGTGCCAGAAGATGCGCGGGTCGTATTCACGGCGGGGCGCAATAGCAAAAATCCAGATAGCCATGAGTTATTGGTGGCAAATGGCTTTTTGCCAACCGGTCAGGCATGGCAAAAAATGCTGATTGACCTCACCGATGAAGAACCCCACAATCCCCCCGCCCCAGAGGGTTTCCGTTGGGTGACGATGGCAGAATTTAACGACACCCGCAAAGCATATGCCGCCCATCGGGACGCATTTCATGACCATCGCGGATTCGTCGCTGAAGATTTTGAGGTGATGTATAATCCAGATGAAGGCTATGTCGCCAATTTGGGTGTAACACCTGCCTATCGCCAACGTGGATTTGGGAAGGCGGCGTTGTATAAAGCCTTCAATGCCTTATGGAATCGTGGCAAACGCAAAGTCAGTTTATATGTGGATGGTAGCAGTTTGACAGGCGCAAATCGGTTATATATGGGCGCGGGGATGCGTATTGCCGAATCGTATGAGAGCTACGAAAAAGAAATGCGGGCGGGGAAAGAATATTCTAAGCAAGATTAGTTACATCATGTGGCGGACATACGATGCCGAAGCATCTAGTCCGCCATTACACCCACCAGATGAGCCACTCGTAATGGCTGACTAGCCCGCAGGGCGTATGTCAGCCACCGCCTTTAATCCCCCACCCCCACCTGCGTCCGCCCTAATGCCTCGCGTAATTTTTTCGCCTGTTCGGATGGCGTTAATTCCTCAAATAACGGCATTACCACCCCTTTTGTCGGTGACATCAACACCATTTCAAGCGCCTCTAATGCGTATGCCCGCCGTTCTTTGATGGGCAGTAAAATATGCTTCTCAATTTCCAAAATGAGTTCAGGCGGATGAACAATCGCCGTTAATAAATGCAAAATTCGCGTTTTTGCCTGATGCAAATCGTCGTGCGCTCCAGTTTCTAAGTAATTCAGCGCGATTTCGGCTTGTGTAAAAATTTGCTGATGTGCTGTATCCACATCCATATCAACATAATCATCCACAGGTGGCGAAATAATCGGCACAGCATCACTATATGTCACGGTGAGGCGTTCTATGGTCAATGTTTGGACAATCATCTGCACATACGGCTTACGGATGCGCCACACAATCCCCAGCCACATCACACAAATCAGCATGACCAACAACACCAACCCCACCGCACCTAAACCAACTGTATTGGTCAAAAATAATAAAATTATCCCCATCGAAAAGCCTGCTATTGCCTCAATATGGCTTTCGGCGCGGGTTTGAACAGGCACACGCTCATGGTTTGGCAAGGGTTGATATAAAATGAGGACAGTGGCTTGATTGAGTGTGAAGCGCAATCCCCTATCCAGCCATTTCATCAAAATGACCGCCCAAGCCACCAACATCACATCACCCAAACCCGCGCCGATGAGTACCAAAACACCGCTCAGAATCAGCAAACTGGGGAATATCATCAGTCCAATCATCACCCCATATCGTTTGAGCAACCGACCCGTAATCACAGTACGGCTAATGAGTTGCAACATGCCCGCCACCGCAAAAAATATCCCCAAAAAGCTGGCGAGTGCATCTTCATCGGGATACAACCGCGCGGCTTGGTCATAAAATGCCACATCTACCACATATAATGTCGAAACAGTCAATCCAACCAACGCGAAAATCGTCAACACATAGTGTCGGCGATGATGACTGGGCATGTCGGGATAATCGGCTTGGGGAATATCGGGTTGCGGTTGGGCTTGATTCACATCATAACGATGCGTGATAATCCGCATCATCACCCACGACAACGCGGTGCCAAACATGGCGATGAATAACAAGTTGGGCGTGCCGATATGTGGCACAATCACGGGGATAATGAAGCCACTCAGGATGATGGCGACCACTTCCCCCGCGCCCATCAATCCATACAGGCGTTTAGCTTGGCGTACATCGAATAATTTGCCCGCCAATCCCCAAAATTCAAGGCTGTTCATCACCCAAATCAATTCAAAACTGGCGAGGAGCAATAACGCGGGGAATGGGTCATCAATCACCCGATACGCCATATTCAACACGCCAATCAGTATGAATGAAAATATCAGGTTGAAGGTCAATAATCGGCGCAGGGGCAAACGCTGGCTCAGGTGATGATAAACGATGCCTGTGATGAAAATCATGCTGGTCGAGACCAAATACATCTGTGGCACATCGCTCGATTGATAGCGTGTGAGGAATAAGGCGCTCACCGCCGCCCCCATAAAGCCAATCGTGATGCCATTACAAAAGGAATGAACAAGCAAAAGCGCCAACATGCGCCCTTCGCCATGCTGAATTTGAAATATGCGTTTTAGGGTGGCTGTCATATATTATTGTGGCACACTTTGTAACAGTAACATGGCTAAAATGGCTAACCCAATCAGCCCACCAAGTGCCAAACCCAAGAAGGTGATGGTTTTGCGATGTTGGACGATATTCGCATCAAATTCTTCAGGCTCGCCGTCTGGTTCTGCCAGTGAACGCACACCGCTAATCTGCCCAGAGACCAACTTATTCAGTTGGTCAATCAGGCGCATCATATCGCGGTCAAATTCATCACCATCACGTACCATTGCAGGATTTTTGAGCGCCAATATTTTGAGCGCGGGTCCCAATTGGGCTTCGGTGGGGGCTTTTGCGCCATCTATCAACACAGGGATAATCGGCAAGCCTTTGCGGGTGAAGGCGAATCCTAATTCTTGCAACACCACATCTTGCGTATTGCTCATCAGGGTGTTCCCCTGTTTATCCATAAACCAGTTGCGCCCAATCATCACCAACATCACATCACAGCGATTAATCGCCCATTGCACTTCACCCATCGGGTTGGGGGGGGTGGGCTTGAGTACATCGCGGGTATAATGCACATCTTTGGTGATGCTATTCGCGCCAAATTCACGCGCAAGGACATCATAAATTTTGCGTGCTAAGAGGGGATTATCTTCTTTGCGATAGGATAGATAAATGTTGAGCATGGTGACTGCCTTCTTTATCGTATGATTTATGCGTGGGCGATATTGCTACCGCCCCTACGATTGTAACGCATAAACTTAATTCGGCAATGTGAGGAAACGCAATGGCAACCAACCAAATATTTCATCACTACTCACGGCAAACCACACTTCTTCACTGTCGTAATACCACAATAATGACCGTCCATTATGCCGTCCCAAGCGCAAGGTGAGCATTGTACCCGCATCCAATAACGATGTGGCACTTTGCCAATTGCCCGCCTCTGAATATAACGCCGTATCTTGTGTGACCACCACATCCATGCCCGCCGACCAACCTAACGGGGTCATATTACGCCGAATCGCATTTTCGATGAGCGGTGCGCGGGCGGTGAGGGTGGCGGCATTTATCCATTCTGGCGATGCCTCTGCGGTGGATTCGGCTGGTGATTCTGTGGCGGTAGCGATTGGTTCAAGCGTCTTGGTCGGGTCAGATTCAAATACCACTGGCGGAATCATGCGCGTATTCGCGTCTAATGTGATGGTGGGGTGAGATGTTGGTGTCTCGGTAACATCTTGGGCAATAACAGGTGGGACATCCGTCGGTTGCCCCAATAACATCACCAATGTCAAAATCACGGCTAAGGTGAGGGTGAACGCCATGCCCAAAAAGGTGAGTTGCTGAAAATCCACACGGCGCGGATGATGTGCCGATTCCGCCGTCATCATGCTCGGTACAGGGGCGCTGATGACTTCATTCGGCACATAGGCGGGATGATTGAGATAAGCAATCAGTTTTTCCACGCTATCGCGCATTTCGGGCGTTTTGAACTGTGGGCGCGAAATGGGTGTGGCGGGTTTATGCCCAGCGACCACCAATTTTTTATCTCGAATCCGACTCAGTTGGTCAATCAGGCGTGCCATATCGCGTTGAAAATCGGGGTCGTGGCGAATAATCACCGCATTGCGATATGCCAATGGGCGCAGTTTGAGGGGTAATTCCTCAACAGTGGGCATCACTGCCCCATCCACCAATACCGGAATCACCAACACATCATCCCGACTGAGCGCGGCTTCAATTTCGAGGCGCACAAAATCATCGGGCATATCCAGCCTGCGCCGCCCTTGTGCATCCCGACTATTCAGCCATTCTTTGCCGATAATCGCCAACACAGCATCGCATTTATCCAGCGCATTGCGTAATACAATCCGAAAATCCATGCCAGGGGGGATGTCGTCCACATCCTTAAAAACATGCTTCTCCCCAAAGGCAAAGACCAGCCAGTCGTGAATACGACCTGTAATAATGTGGCTATCTACCCGCCGATAGGAGATGAAAATGCGTGGCATGGCAACATAACCTCCTACCCGCGGCGAAGTGATTGTTGTTGCACTTCGCTCATGGCATCAATTGTATCTTGGAGGTTCAACACTTCGCTTTGAATTTCATCGCGTAAGCGTTGTGATTTGCCACTATCCACTTCTTTCGTCCCCAAATGCGCCATTTGTGCATATACCGTAGCAAGGGTGGCGAGGGTGGTCTCTAATTGAATTTCGGCGCGTTTCATGCCGTTGCCAACCGATTCCAAATTCGCCAGTTGTTGTTCCAATTGGCTCACCAACCGTTCCAAATCACGGCGCACAGACGGGTCTTGTTCGCGTTCCATACGGATACGTGTATTATCCAATTGGTCGCCCACCCGTTTGCGGTCACGTTCTGCCAATTCATTACTCTGGAACGCATCAATTTTAAGTGCGAGGTCATACATCCCGCTAATTTGGTTATCAATTGCGTCCACCGTTTGCAACAAATCCACACGGAGCGCACCTTTGGCTTGTTTAGCCAATTCGCGCATATTATGCCGATATTCCATCGCACTTTGCAAATGTTGGCGCGATACCGTGCTTTTAATCTGCGATAGGTTATATTGGCGCTCAAATTCTTTGGCGATTGCCTCTTGTGCCACTTGTGGGTCGGCTAAATTGGATGCCACAAATAACCCTGCCGTCACACCACCACCTATCAACCAGAACCACCATTGCCAAAATTCAGCAGGTGCAACTTGTAACACCACCAACAGCAAAGTGACAATCGCTGTGAGGGCAACTTGCCAGCTAAATACTGCCCGTTGTAAGACAGCTCCAAATGCACGTTGACGAACACTTTCTTTATCAGACATACCATAAATCCTTTTATGATGATTGCTATTTCTTATTTTACCCTATTTTGGAATTAGAAAAATAATTTCTTCATAACAATCGTGTTATGTGGTCTAGTATGATTGTCCTATATGACAGTCGAAATTAACATATAGCACTTTACATATTCCACAAATTGATTATAATTAGTGAGATAATACTTGATAAAAGGTGATACACATGCTCAAATACATCTTACTTGGTGGATTATACACCAAACCCCTCACAGGGTATCAGATAAAGCAATTCATGGAAAACGCGACTTCTCATTTTTGGTATGCACAGACCAGCCAAATTTATCGCACACTCGACCAACTTGAAAAAGAAGGGTTGGTCACATCCCAAATTCAAGAACAACATGATAAACCCGACCGCCGTATCTATCATATCACCAATATGGGGCGGGCAGATTTGCGCGGTTGGCTCGAAACACCCCTGACCAACATTGAGCCAACCAAAGACACCTTATTGCTCAAACTGTATTTTTCTGCCCAATTGGATAAAGAAACCGTCCTGACGCAATTGCGCTTACAACGCGCATTGCATAAACAACAATTGGCGCACTTGGTCAATGTGAGTAAAGCGCAGATTGAACAGGGAATACAAGCCAACCCTGCCCTCAAACGGGATGGTTTGATGTGGGAAATCACGCGCCGTAATGGGGAATTATTTGAAGAAGCCTATATTCGCTGGCTGGACGAAGCCATTGAACGTATTGAAGCCGAATTTTAAGCAGGAGACACATAGATGACCATCGAGACGCTATTCAACAATCCGCCCATGCCCAAATACAAAGGAGTCATCACCACATCGCATTATTTAACCATGCGTGATGGGGTGGCTATTGCCATAGATGTGTTATTGCCCAAAAATTTACCCGATGGGGCGAAACTGCCCACAATTATGATGATGGCACGTTATTGGCGCAGTATGGAACTGAGGATGCCTTCCCCACCAAATAAATCCCCCATCGGACCCCGCGATAATGTGCCTGATTGGTTATTAGAACGTGGTTTTGCAATCGTTATT
>JALONZ010000132.1 GCA_025454675.1 Anaerolineae bacterium
AATACGCGCAATGTCGAAAATCGAAATAGCCTATCAGTGGGTTTTAGCGCCCTCTATGACCAAATGCGTGAGCGATTTGGCGATATGGCAAAATTGGGCATCGCAGGCGAAAATCTCATCATCGAAAATGCAGGAACATTTAATATTGATACTATTGGTTCGGCATTAGTCATCGAGACTGCCAACGGGCAAAAAGTAACTCTTACTGTTGGGAAGGGCATCCCACCCTGTCGCCCATTCACCCGTTATATGACCCAAAAACCGGATTTAGACGGAGATGAACTGGAAAACCATTTGCAATTCTTATCCGATGGAATGCGCGGATTTTATCTGTTTTTGGGGGAAGGTGTAACAGCCAACCCGACTATCCAAGCAGGCGATAAAGTCTATATGGTGGATTAGGCACTGAATTGGATTGGGTAAGGGCGCAATAGGTTGCGCCCTTGCAGGACAATGATTTATTTTACTTATAATCCATGCGATGACGTGCCGCCAACGCCGCCCCAATAATCCCCGCATCATTCAATAATTCCGCAGGGACTAATTTAGCTTGCGTTTGGAGAAACGGGAAAAATTCTTCATGCTTTTTACTCACCCCACCGCCAAAAATGATTAAATCGGGCGAGAATAAAAATTCCACATGCGCCAAATATTCATTCACACGCACCGCCCATGCTTCCCAATCTAATTCTTTCCGTTTACGAGTCGCATCTGATGCACGCCGTTCTGCCCCCTTGCCCCGAATTTCCAAATGTCCCAATTCGGTATTCGGCACAAGCGTATGATTGACAAAAATCGCGCTCCCAATGCCTGTGCCAAAGGTCAATACCATCACAATGCCTTTGTTATCACGCCCAGCGCCAAATGCCATCTCTGCCAAACCTGCCGCATCGGCATCATTCAGCACCAAAAAAGTGAGACCTGTTTTTTCCTGAAATAAAGCATGTGCATCGGTGCCAATCCAGCCCTTATCCACATTCGCCGCGCTATAGACTACACCACGTTTGACAATGGCAGGGAACGTACAACCCACCACACCCTTCCAATCAAAATGGTCAATCAATTGTGCAACCACATCCGCCACAGCTTTGGGTGTGGATGGGTCTGGTGTATCAATCCGATGGCGGTCAGTTAAAAATACACCGCGTAAGGTGTCTACAATCGCCCCTTTAATCCCAGAACCGCCAATATCAATGCCTAAAATATCCATTTTCAACTCCTTATGATGATTTTTGCGCCCATAATTCAACAAAATGCGCCAATAATCGAGCGCCATATCCTGTTGCGCCTTTGGTGGGGATGGCGGGATTGCCTTCTGCATCGCTCATCGTGCCAGCCATATCCACATGCGCCCAACGCGGATAATCTACAAAGTGTTTGAGGAATATGGCAGATGTCCCTACCCCATTTTTTGCACCACCACTATTTTTAATATCCGCCGTATCTGATTCAATCGCTTTTTCATATTCGGGATACAATGGCAAGCGCCACACTTTTTCATCGGTAAAATCACCCGCTTGGGTGAGTGTTGCGGATAAAGTATCGTCCGTTGCAAATAACCCTGCCGCCGCTTTACCCAATGCGATAACGCATGACCCAGTTAATGTGGCAATATCCACCACCGCATCGGGGTTATACCGTTTGGCATACACCAGCGCATCCGCCAAAATGAGCCGTCCTTCGGCATCTGTGCTGATAATCTCAATCGTTTTGCCATTACTCGCCGTCAACACATCTTGCGGACGATACGCTTTGTCGCTAATCATATTTTCCACCGCAGGCACAATCCCCACCACATGCAATGGCAATTCCAAATCGGCAACGATGCCCATCGCGCTAATCACAGCACCACCGCCCCCCATATCGGCTTTCATCCCGACCATGCCTTCAGCCGTCTTGATGCTATACCCCCCTGTATCAAATGTGACCCCCTTGCCCACCAATACAACCGTGGGAACAGTCCCCGCTTTATCGGCGTTATGCTCCAAAATGATGAAACGCGGGGTATTGATGCTCCCTTGTGACACACCGAGTAGCGACCCCATTTTGAGCGCACGCATTTGCCCTTCTTCCAAAATTTCCACACGCAATTTTTTTACATGTGCCAGTTCGGTAGCGCGTTCCGCCATAAATGCGGGTGTGCAAATATTCGGTGGCAAATTGACCAAATTCCGCGCCAAAACCGCGCCTTCGCCATAAGCACGACCGCGTTTCGCGCCCAATTCGGCTTCTGCCAAATCGGTTTGATTAAATACACAAACATTTAATTCTTCGATTTCATCTTGGGGGGATGTATCACTTTTTTGCCCGCGATACGTATATAACCCCATGATTGCCCCCTCTGCTACCGCTTGGGCAGAATCGCGGATGCTAATGGCTTTATCACCACCGCCCCGCACCAATACCGTTGCCACCCGTTTTGCTTTGATTTTGCGGGCATGAACCATACCTGTCGCTACCGCACGACGTAACGCCGTTGGTGAAAATTGTTCGGGTTTGCCCAATCCGACCAACACAATGCGCTTGGCAGAAATTGCCCCGCGTGGATAAACAACCGCAACCTGCCCCGATTTACCCACAAAATCACCCCCATCAATCAATTCTTGAATCGCGCCGTTCAGGGCTTTATCCAGCGCATCAGTCGCACCACCATAACCAGCATTCCCCTCAACTAAAAAGGTCAAAATGGTATCGCAATCGGTCTCTACAATGGGTTTGATAATCGTTTTAATGTCCACAGATAAACATCCTTATGCTGATAAAAATTTCTTAAATAGCTTTTGTCGCTATTATGGCACATTCCCCTAACGACTGCCAACCGCTATCGGTTATAATGGACAATCATCACATCTAAAGGAGTGCATTTTTCATGAGCGATAGCTCCCTCAATATAACCATTCGTCAAACTGAACAATTTTTACACCTCTATAAACCCCCCACCATTGATGGGGACTTCAAAGGCAAACACATCATCAGTGTGGAACAATTTCACCGCCAAGATTTGGATATGATTTACGCCGTCACCAAAGATTTGCGCCAACGCATCATCAATCATGACCCCAGTTTGGTCAAATTGGCAGAGGGGCGCTTGATGGCATCCCTATTCTTTGAAGCCAGCACCCGTACTGATATGTCCTTTCAGGCGGCGATGCGCCGTTTGGGTGGCTCAGTCGTATCTGCCAGCAACGGTGTACAATTTTCATCCGTGTATAAAGGCGAAAATCTGGCGGATACCGTCCGCGCGGCGGGGTGCTATGCCGATATTATCGTCATCCGTCATCCACAAATTGGCTCATCCTACGAAGCCGCCTATTATTTAGACCGTCTGAATGAGCGCATCACCATCCCAACCACCGTGATTAGTGGTGGTGATGGCGCAGGCGAACATCCAACCCAAGCCCTTTTGGATTTATTCACCATTGCCGACCTCAAAAACGGACCCGATAACCTCACCATCACCCTGGTTGGCGATTTGTTATATGGGCGCACCGTTCACTCACTCGCCAAACTCATCGGCTTATGGGGCGCACGTAATACCACCTTATGCCTCGTATCACCGCCCTCTTTACGCATCCCCGACACCGTTTTAGATTTCATCAAAAAGCATGATGTCAAAGTCCATGAGACCAGCGACTTGCATGAAGTCTTAAATCAAACCGATGTCCTCTATTGGACACGCATTCAAGAAGAACGCTTCATCCGCAAAACGGATTATGATGCCATTAGTGATAATTTCATCATGACACCCGAATTACTCAATCAAGCCCCGCGTGATGTCATACTCATGCACCCGCTTCCGCGTAAACACGAAATGGGAACACCGCATGACCATGATATGCTGGATAAAAACCCGCGCTCGGTGTATTTCCAACAAATGGAGAACGGCATGTTCGTCCGCATGGCACTCATGGCAATGGTCTTAGGCGCAGATTTATGAGTAAGCAGATTATCATTCATGGCATGGTAGACCCGCATGTGCATCTGCGCGGGATGGAATGGTCGCATAAAAGCACCTTCTATTCAGAGACCTGTGCGGCGGTGGCGGGTGGGTATTGGGCGGTCATGGACATGCCCAACACCCCACCCCACACACTAAATCGGGCTAATTTAGACCACAAATTGGCAGAAATCGGCGCTCAAGCCGTTTGTGATTGGGGGGTGTATTTTTGCGCCTCTGCGCTTGGCAATTGGGATGAATATCCGCATATCATCCATGATGTGTGCGGGGTCAAAATGTTCAATAATGACACTACAGGGCATTTATTGGTCGAAGATGATACCATCCGCGAAGGGCATTATGCTCATTGGGACGGGCGCAAAATATTCGCCAATCACGCCGAAGATGAGACATGCGCCAAAATCATTGAACTCGTCCGCAAATATCGCAAACCAACGCATATTTTGCACGTTTGCACCGCATATGAAGTGCAAATTATCCGCAAGGCAAAAGCCGATGGCTTACCTATCACTTGTGGCGTATGCCCACATCACCTATTTTTAACCGAAAATGATTTACCCCGCTTAGGCACACTCGGTTGGATGAAACCCACCCTCAAAACGCAAGCAGACCAAGATGCACTCTGGCACGGGCTTGCCGATGGCACAATTGATGTGGTCGAATCTGACCATGCCCCGCATCAATTAGCCGAAAAAGAATCCGATAAACCGCCTTATGGTGTCCCTGGTTTAGAGACGACCTTGCCACTCATGCTCACTGCCGTTCATGATGGACGGATTAGCCTAGAAAAAGCGGTGGATTTGGTCGCCAATAACCCGCGTAAAATTTGGGGCTTAACCTGCCCACCCGATACCTATTGTGTGGTGGATAGTGACGACAATTACGTCTTATCCCGCGAAAATTTACGCACACAAGTCGGATGGTCGCCATTTGAGGGGATGCGCTTATATGGACGTGTGCACGAAAATTGGATTCGTGGCACGCAAGTGTATGATGGCGAAAAAATATTGGTGGATGGTGGGTTTGGGGTGAATTTATATGGTTAATTGGCTCGGTAATGGCATTTTACAAGTCGGAAAATTCGCGTATCAATTGACCAGACCCATGCTATTCGCACAATCGGCGCAACAAGCCCATGAGGAGATTTTGCGCGTATTGAGCCTGTTGGATAGCAATACACCCGCCCAAAATACGATAAAACGGGTGTATCAATCCTCGTTTAAGTCGTATCCCGTGACGGTTGGCGGGGTGAATTTGCCTCATCCGTTCATCCTTGCGGCAGGATTTGTGAAGGGGCATGGATTCGAGACCGAAGCGGATGCACTCACGGTTGGGCGACATAAAAATATCATACCCGGTTGGCGTACCATGCCCAATTTGGTCGGCGCGGTTGAGATGGGGTCATTCACCCGTCATCCACGTTTGGGCAATAGTGGCACGGTGATTTGGCGCGATATTCCAACCCAATCCACCCAAAATCGTGTCGGACTCAAAAATCCGGGGGCGGTTGGCGCATCCGCATTTTTAGCACAGCACAAAGCCGATTTGCCCAAATTATTCGGGGTCAACATCGCGCCAACACCCGGTGTAGATGACCCAGACCAAGAAAAATCGGATGTGTTAGAGTCTATCAGCGCCTTCATCACCAGAGGGGTGCGCCCCGCATGGTTTACGCTGAATCTCAGTTGCCCCAATACCGAAGATGACCCATCATCACATCAAACTGAATCGAAAACACGCCATTTATGCCGTGCCATTTTGGATTTATTGGCGTATGAGGTCGGCGGGACAATTCCATTATGGGTCAAAATTAGCCCCACCCTATCCGATGAGCAATACCGCGTGTTGATGCGCGTCTTTGCCGATGAAGGCGTGAGTGCCGTGATTGCGACCAACACCATTGCCATGCCCACCCCAGATGATGAAAGCGTGGTGGCGGGTGTCGGTGGTGGCAAATTGCACCCTCATGCGGTGCGTGTAGCAGGCTTACTCATGGATGAAAAACGCACACACGGCTACGCGGTGGATGTGGTTGGTTGTGGCGGAATACAAGACCCCATCAGTTATTACGCCTTCCGCAAGCATGGCGTGATAGCGGTTCAATATTGGTCGGGGATGATTTTCAAAACACCCCTCATGGCGGCGCATATTTTAGCAGAATTAGAGGATAACCGAATGAACACCGATTTATCGCATCAAATTGCCTTATCGCTCGTCCAAATTGGCGCAGTGAAATTCACGCCGAATCAGCCTATCACCTTCAAATCAGGCATCTTATCACCTGTCTATGTGGATAATCGCATCATCCCCTATCATCCAACCGTCTGGGAAAAAGTAATCGCACAATTCATCCACATCGCAACCGATATTTGCACTCCATTCGATGTTGTGGCGGGTATTGCAACAG
>JALONZ010000133.1 GCA_025454675.1 Anaerolineae bacterium
GATGAAATCACCACCGAACAACGCTCATTCTGGCACAACGGGGTATATTTTGTGGCGCTTGCCCCATTGGTCAATCCTGATGATATGGTACAAACCATCGGGGATGCCATTGGCTATACATTTAGGGCAGGTGAAGATAATAAAACACAATTATTGGCTTTTTTGGCAGATAAACAACTTTTATTGATACTGGATAATTTTGAACATTTGCTGGCGGGGGCGACTGTGGTGGATGACATCCTCACCCATGCGCCACAGGTGAAAATCGTCGTCACCTCGCGGATACGGCTGAATCTAACCAGCGAGAATTTATTCACCCTAGAAGGCATGGATTTTCCCAATTGGGAGACCCCAGAGGACGCGCTTCACTATAGCGCCGTCAAGTTATTCATGCAGAGTGCCTTACGCGCCCGCCCCGATTTTGAATTGCAACCTGAACATCTACAATATGTGGCACGGATTTGCAAACTGGTGCAAGGGCTACCCCTCGCCATTTTGTTGGCGGCGGCATGGGTGGAGATGCTCACACCCCAAGAAATTGCCGATGAAATTGGCAAAAGTCTCGACTTTTTAGAGAGTGACATGCGCGATTTGCCAGAACGTCATAAAAGCATCCGCGCGGTATTCGATTATTCATGGAATTTGTTGAACGAAGATGAACGCAATGCGTTTGCCAATTTATCACTTTTTGTCGGCGGATTTACGCGCGATGCGGCGCAAAAAGCGGTTGGGGCATCCTTGCGCGTATTGACCAGCTTGGTAAATGCCTCGCTCATTCGCCGTTCTGCCAATAGCGGACGTTATGATATTCATGAATTGTTGCGCCAATATGCCGATGAAAAACTGAAAAATTCGGGCAAATGTGATGACATTGAAGCATGTTATGGCGTGTATTACATGAATTTCTTAGCAGAACGCGAAGCCGATTTGCAAGGCAAACGCCAACTGGGGGCATTAGATGAAATTGAAGCCGATTTTGAAAATATTCGTCAAGCATGGCGGTGGGCGATTGGGCAAAAACGCGCCGACCTCATCACCCCTGCCCTAGAAACCCTGCACCTGTTCGGATTGATGCGCTCGTATCAGGCGATGGGCAAAAAATTATTCATCCAAGCGCGTGAGTGCTTCACGCAAGCCACCCACCCCGCATTATGGGCAAAATTAACGGTGCGCTTCCCCGATGTGAATGACGAAATGGTAGCCACCTATCGCATATGCCTAGCAATTGCGCGTGAACATCATGACCGCCTTGAAGAAGGCTATTGCTTACGCATGTTGGGTGTGTCGTTGGCACATCATGATGAAAATACAGAGGAAGGCATTCCGATATTAGACGAAGCATTGGCATTATTTCAAAATTTAGGCGCATATTTCTATGCCGCGCAAGTGATGGATGATATTGCTTATGCCTATACCAGCACACGCGAGATACAAAAACATCGTCAATATGGTGAAGAATGCCTTGCACTAAGGCGTAAAATTGGCGATGTGGTGCGAACCGCAGATGTCATCATGAATTTGGCGACAAGCTATATTTATGAAGGCACATTGCGCGATGCCATCCAACCCTATACCGAAGCGGAGCAAATTTATAGGCTGACCAATAATTTGGCGGGCTTGAGTCATGCGTATGGCTTACAAGCCTATGCGTATTATTATCTCGCTGACAAAGATTTGGCTTATGAAATCGCACAAAAAGGGTATGACATCGCCAAAGAGGTTCAAGATATTGAAGGGCATATTTATGGTGCAAATATGCTGGCGATTTGGCATCTCATCTATGGGGATTTGGCAAAAGGCAAAACCTATCATGCTGAAGTATTAGAGCGTGTTTCGCGCATCTATTACCCACTCGTCCCAATTGAATTTTGCGATGCGGTTATTGCATTGCGTGAAAAACGTTATGATGCTTGTACAGAGTTTATCCGTTTTCGGCTCAATCGGGTACATGAAACAAACTCACCGAATTTTGGTTTGGTCACTGTATTGGTATATGCAATCATGCAAACCAAACTTAATCAAATTGTGCATGATGATTTGGTACGTCTGAGTAGTATGATGCAAAAAGTCTGGAATGAATCGGGGCAAGTGTGGATTGACCATTGGCAAGCCTATCATGAAACCATTGCCACACTCAAATCAAAATGGGGTGAAGAATTGTTTAATGACTTGTGGGCGCGTGGCAATCCCGAAACAATACTTGACCAGTTGTTAGCATGGGGCGAAACCTTTGGCTAGGTCATAAGAGTCCTCTAAGGGCATGATTCATCATGCCCTAAAAACCCTCATCAGGAATGATAAAATCGTGAAGAAAACCCCACATTTTGCATTTTGAGATACTCAAAATTGCTGTTATAATTCATCCCATGATTTTTAACAAATGATAATGTAGTTTTTATAAGGAGGGTGCGACCTTGGGTGTACTGTTAGAGGTCAATGACCTTGTTACCCGGTTTTATACGCAAGAAGGCATCGTTTATGCGGTTAATGGTGTTTCGTACACCCTAAACGAAGGCGAAACATTAGGTATTGTGGGTGAGAGTGGTAGCGGTAAAAGTGTCCATGCCCTATCCATGCTTGGACTCATCCCCATGCCACCCGGTAAAATTGAACGTGGGAGTGTTGTATTTCAGGGACGCGACTTAGTGAAATTGAGCAAAGATGAAATGCGCCTTGTGCGTGGGGCAGAAATCGCCATGATATTCCAAGACCCCATGACATCACTCAACCCCGTTCTGACGGTTGGGACACAACTCACTGAAGGGCTAAAATTGCATTTGGGGATGAATCAGGCACAAGCAGACCGTCGTGCCGCCGAACTGTTGGATATGGTCGGCATCCCTGATGCGCGTAAACGCCTTGCCAACTACCCACATCAATTTTCGGGTGGGATGCGCCAACGTGTGATGATTGCCATCGGGTTATCTTGCAATCCAAAATTACTGATTGCCGATGAACCGACCACCGCGCTGGATGTGACCATTCAAGCCCAAATTATCGAATTGGTCAAACGTCTGCGCGATGAACTCAAAATGGCGATGATTTGGATTACACACGATTTGGGTGTGGTGGCAGGCATATCCGATACCATTCAAGTGATGTATGGTGGGCGGATTGTGGAACGCGGTCCCATCAAAGCTGTGTTTGAAAATCCCCGTAGTGCCTATACACTAGGATTGCTCAATTCGCTCCCGCGTGTAGATGCCGATGGTGGTGGCGGGCGCTTACATCAAATTGAAGGGTCGCCCCCTGATATGCGGATTGAACCGATTGGTGATTCATTTGCCCCACGCAATCCGTTGTATCGCACAGAACGGTGCTTCACCGAAACCCCACCGTTACGCCAAGTTGAAGATAGCGTCCCTGGTCATCTGGTGGCGGCATGGTACGATTTGCCCGCCCTCCGCAAGAAACACGAAATGGAGAAATTAAAACATGGAAATTAAGACGGCAACCGCCTCTCAAGAAACCAAACAACAACGCGAAGTTATCTTGAGTGTGCGCGGACTTAAAAAATATTTCCCAATTACCTCTGGCATCATCGTCCAACGGCAAGTCGGCGCGGTTAAAGCTGTTGATGCGGTGGATTTTGATGTGTATAAAGGTGAAACATTGGGTTTGGTGGGCGAATCGGGTTGTGGTAAAAGCACAACGGGGCGCACGGTATTGCAACTCTACCGCCCAACTGCGGGGTCGGTGCAATTTGAAGGTGAAGAACTCACCACCCTGCGCGGTGAAGAATTGCGCCGTATTCGTCGGCGGATGCAAATCATCTTCCAAGACCCATTCGCATCGCTCAATCCGCGTATGACCGTTGGCAACATCGTGAGCGAACCGTTGGTCATCCATAATGTGTATAACAAAAAACAACGCCGTGAATTTGTGGAAGAATTGCTGGTTAAAGTGGGTCTCAATCCATTTTATATCAATCGTTATCCGCATGAATTTTCCGGTGGGCAACGTCAACGCATTGGTATCGCGCGTGCATTGGCGCTCAATCCATCATTCATCGTGGCGGATGAACCCATTTCGGCGTTGGATGTATCCATTCAAGCGCAAGTGGTGAATTTGCTGGAAGATTTGCAAAAAGAATTGAACCTCACCTACCTATTCATCGCCCATGACCTGAGTATGGTGCGTCATATCTGTGACCGCGTGGCGGTGATGTATTTGGGTAAAATTGTGGAAATCGGACCGACCAACTTGGTTTATAACAACCCACTCCATCCCTATACCCAATCGTTACTCTCGGCTGTACCCGTCCCCGACCCGACAGTCGAAGAACAACGCCAACGGATTATTTTGGGTGGTGATGTGCCAAGCCCCGCCAATCCGCCCAAAGGATGCAATTTCAATACCCGTTGCCCAGTTGCAGTAGATTATTGCTATCAAGAACCCGACCCCGAATTGGTGGAAATTGAACCCGGACACTTTGTCGCGTGCCACCGCGTGACGTGATTTTATTTGAATATGTGTAACACGGGCGGACGTATGTGGACGACAAGAATGTCGTCCCTACAAACCCGCCCCAATGCTTGTAGGGTGCGCCCGTATATGTCACCGTTTTATATCAAACGCCCCAAACTCTACAAATTTTCATCCTCAAAAATAGCTTTGACCGCCAGCCGAAAATTCGGCAACAAATCAGGCGCGTCTAGCACATCATCTACACCCAACACACGCGGATTTTGCCCCATCTGATGAATTTCGACCTGTTTTTCATCGGTATCCACCACCCAAACAATCGTCCCTGCGTTTAGGTAGCCTGTGATTTTGCGCCGTAAATCGCGTAATTCGGATTTATCGGAACTACCGCGGTTTGATGGTGCCGTCGTCGGCGATATTTGGTGCCGAGTTCGGGAAATCCATCTGCGACAGACGTTTGATTGTCCGCACGGACGATTTCGTCGGATCAGCCGTCAGAATGCCGCGGTCGCGCTGAATAAACGGATGAATCCGGCCATCGATAAACTTTCCGTCAGCATCAAGCCGGGCGTCGAGAACGAGTGATTCGGCGGTCGCGCCGGCGAGCGGAAACCAGCCGTAAGTGACGAAATTTCCGAGCGAGTAAGCAATCAGACGATCCTTGTAAATCTCCATTCCGCGCAGGACGTGCGGACCATGTCCGATGACGAGATCGGCACCGGCGTCAATCACCGTCCGCGCAAAGGCCGGCAGATTGCCGCGTTGTTCACCAAGAAAGACTTCACTGCGTTGCGGTACGCGCGCATTCGCCGCGCCCTCGGCACCGCCATGAAACGAAACCATGACAAGATCCGCCTGTGCGGCCGCCTTGGTCACAAGTTGACGCGCGAAATCGAGATCGTTGACGTTCGGCGTCAGACTGTTATGCGCAAACGCGACAACCGCGACGCGGCGTCCTTTCACGTCAAGCACCGTCATCGCATAGTTTTCCTTGTCGCTTCCGGCGTGTTTGACGCCGACACCGTCGAGTGAGCGGCGGGTTGAATCACGTCCGGCTTCGCCAAAATCGTTGGCGTGATTATTTGCCAGACTAACGACATCAATTCCGGCGTCCCGCAGATACGCGGCATAACGCGTTGGCATCCGGAAGGCGTAACAGCTCGAACTGTTCGGTCCGCATTTAGCGGAATTGCCGCTGTCATGCAGCGGTCCTTCGAGATTCGCAAACGCAAGATCGGCAGCCTCAAAAATCGGTTTGACGAGCTGCAGCAGATCGCGCCCGTCATTCGGCGGCATGCGCGACGCGTTCGGGAACGGTGAGCCAAGCATGATGTCGCCGCCGGATGAAATCAGAATCGGTTCGCCACTTTTCGTCGCCGCCGGTTTAGTCTCGCCCGGTTTGGTCTCGGCCGGTTTATTTGTCGCCGATTCATTTGCCGGCGCAGTCGTGCTGCAACCATACAAAAGCGCCGAAAAAACGATCAGGAGTAAGAATCTCAAGTTGTGTTTCATAACGTCGGGTGTCGGCAGAGTGTAGCAAGACTCGGCGTGAATTTCATAGAGAAAAATGCGTTCTGAATTCCACCAAAATAGTTGGATGTAACATGGCTGCCTTGGAAGAGGTGAAAAGGCAGGAAACATCTCCACCAATCATGAGCTTGAACATTGAAGGCATCCATGATGCATGCAACTTG
>JALONZ010000134.1 GCA_025454675.1 Anaerolineae bacterium
ATTGATACCGGGTGTCGTAATAACAAGTGTTGAAATAGCAAGCCCCAACACAAGGGTGCTGGCAACCAATTCGACACGTCCACGCCGTAATAATTGCCATAAAAAGATGCAAATACCTGCAAAAAACAGGGTGAACAATGTGCCATGAGGGGCAACATTGGCACCTTGTGAAATAACAAATAATTGAGCAACAATGCCACCCAAATTCGATAAAAAGACAATCATGACAATGGCACGCGCAAACTGCAAACGCGACCTTTCAATCGCGTTCAGTTCAATGGGGGTTTCAGATGTTGGCTTTAACATGACCAGTTTCTCTCATTCTAACGCGGGGGCGTTCCCAATTTGATGGCAATTTTGGGGGCTTTAAGCGCATCGCGCAAACCTTTCGCCGCTTCTGTCACCATATCTTCAACGTTATTCACCGTCTGCAAGCGCCCAACAATTTGGTTCACATACGCTTCGCGTTGGGCATTACGCTGGCTTTCATTGACCAAGCGCACATTTTCGACAGCAACACCAAACCGTTCACTCACTTCGGTGAGCAAATCGAGGTCATCTGGCGAAAAATCATCCTCTTTATCCAGTTCAAATTCCATCGCACCGACCACCCGTCCACGTACCCGAAGCGGAATCGTGATGATTTGCCGATTATCAATTTCTGTTTGTCCAATTTGCCCCGATTGAATGGCTTCGGCAATGCTATTGGTCAAATCGGCTTTAGAAATGGTCTCATTCGCCTCAAAATCCACACCCAACCCAATATCTTGCCCTGCCCCACTGATATAATCCGTCCAAATGCGACCTGTTAAGCGTTCATTCAGGCGCTCCACTTGGCGCAAGGCTTCGCGGGCTTCTTCGACCAACCGTTGATTTTCGAGTACCCGTTGTTCGGCGCGTTCAAATTGACGGATATTATCAATCGCCAACCCAATGCTATCGGCTAAGGTCTGAAAGGCTTGTGCAAGGTCATCGCGGTCAAATCCATCGCGTTCTTTACTTTGCAAATCCAACGCGCCAATCACCCGATTCCCAATCCGCAAGGGGAAGGCGGCTTCTACTTGTGTTTCGGGGAGCAATTCGTTGCGCTGATGTACACTATCACTAGACCCCGCTTTGGCGATGATATATTTGCCCAAATAGGTCACTTGACCAATCACACTCACACTGCCCACTTTTAGCCCATGTGCGCGGGCAATCAGTTTTTGTCCCACCTCACCCGTACTCGCGGTCAGGCGGGCTTCCGCACCAGCATCATCGGATAAAAAGATTTGAGCATGATAAATTTTGGGGAAATCTGCCAAAACACGGTTAATGGTATATTCTGATAATTCCTGAACACTGATGCGTTGTGCAACACGCTGGGTCAAATCGGTGACGATACCGCCGACAGTGGCTTGGGCTTGCACCGCTTCATATGCCCCCATTTGGCGCGAGGTGGTCGCAGACCGCAAAAATGCGTTAATAATGGCAGTAATGCCTAATGTTATCAGTGATAATGCCAAGAAATCAGAAACATTATATTGGGCAATGGCATCACCACTCACAATATAATCAGGCAACACCTCACCTTCTAATGTCGGGCGTATACCTAGTGCAACAGCTATGCCAATAATCGTTACGATTGCGCTAATGAATAGACCAATACGTCCTAAGATAAGCCCTGCTACAAAAACAGTGATAACCATCAATAAGGTATTAAACCCATTGACCAACCCCGAATTATAAGTATTACCAATGGTGGTAAAGCACAAAGCAACAAATGCCATCCAAGATGCACGGTCAAGTTGTCCTATGCGAACAAAAAATAATGTTAAACCGCCGAATAAAAAAAATAATACAAGTGGGATAATATCGCCTAAATTACCTGTACGGAAAATATATTCAATAAGGGTATATGGCGCATATTGCGTTGAAGTGAAAAATACGGCATAAAGTATGGTTGCAAAACCAACAATTGTGACAAAATTAATCAATAATCTGGCATGTTGGCGTTGTAAATCGTCATTGTAATTCACATCTATCTTGAATAACCGATTCCACATGGCGCGTCCTCTAATTCTCATCACGGGTCATCAGGCGAATCCGTGCGCGTTTTGCGCCAATCGCCTTGCCCAATTCGCTGAGGGTGACATTCAAAATTTGGTCTATATCGGTCTGTTTTTGCAATTGACTGGCAATATCATTGACCAATGCTTTACTTTTGGCAAGGCGTTGGCTTTGCCCATAAGTCTCTGCGTTTTCGATACCAATGCCCATCTGACTGACCAATTGTTGGAAGATGGCAGAATCGGTATTGCTATAGGTATTCGGTTTAAGACTGCCAATTTCGACCACGCCCATCAGCGCCCCGCGTAAGGTTAAGGGTAAGCTGATGGATGAGACAATCGTTTCATCCGTTGTAAATTGATACTCCGATTTTTTCAGGTCATTGGCAGAAAACATCCGTTGCGTTTTAATTACCTGCCCGCCCGTGATATTGGATAAGGCAAGCGGGGTATCATTCGCCATATCCACAACCACTTTAGACCCATCGTTATAAGCCACTTTGCACCAGCGATTGAGTGTGGTATTCAACATCAAAACCACCAGCCTATCCGCAGGCAAAATTTGGCGAATATCTTCTAGAGCAATTTTTAAGAGCGCCTCAACATCCAAAACGGTTTGTAGCGATTGACTGAAGCCGGCAATGGCTTCCATCTGACGGGATTGACGGCGGGTATTTTGTAGCAGGCGGATATTTTGAATCGTTACAGCCATTTGCGCGGTGATAGTGCGGGCAAAATCCATCATTGTTGTGCTAAATGACCGATTTTCATCATATAAGTCCAACCCAACCGACCCAATAAAACCCGCTCGCACATCAATAAGTGGCAAAATGGCGATGGATCTAATGGGGGTCTGCATCAATGCGTTACGGGTCTCTGGGCTGATTTCGGTCGAAGTCGCCACTTGATTGATGATAATCGGTTGAGTTTGGTTGCGAAGACGACGTTGAAACTCATCATCTTTTGCCGAAAAAGTCATCCCAACCGTACCCACTTTGGGATGTTCCGCCACCACAACCGCTTTATCACCACCATCGGTTAATAAGGTGATACCTACGTGGTCTATATTCACCGCATCCACCAACGCACGCACCGTTTTTTCCATGACGGCATTTTCGTCTTGTAATGAACCGAGTGCCGATGACAAGTCATTGATAATTCGCAAGGCACGGACTTGGGTACTCAATGATTCGGCAACCACTTGGGTATCGTTCAACAAACGCCGATTTTCAATGGTGAGTGCCAGTTGGTCGGCGATGGCAAACAAGTTATTCTGTTGTAATGGGCTAATTTCATACCCCACCTCTTTGCCCAAATTCATCACCCCAATCACGCGCCCAGCAACACGTAAGCGCACATTATAGGTACTAAAAACACCCTGTTCCACCAGATAATTGGTGGAGTTTTGTATTAAGGCTTGATAAGGCGGGCGTAAATCGGGGACGGTGGTATAGTCGCTTTGTAACAGGGTATTGATGATACCCTTAAATGCCTCTGGATTGGGATGGTTGGTAAAATCATCACTCGTATTCGGGGTTTCAATCCTGTCACGGGTGGCAAAAACACGCATGGTCGCAGATTTTGGCACATCGCCCATCGAAATCGCTCTATCAAAAAAGGTAATCGATAACGATTGAATTTCGGGAGGCAACAAATCAATCAGCAATCGCGCCATTTCGGAATAATCTTCAGCCGTAGATACTGCCCGATTCGCCTCAATCAGTTTGGTTGCAAATTGTTGGGCGGTGCTGGTTTGTTGGCTAAGGACGCGCACTTCGGTCAATGCGCCAACCATCTCGCTCACATTTTGGAACGCATTAATCACATCCCGATTAAAGGCGCGTTTTTGACGGCTCATCACAATCATCGCCCCAATTGGGATTCGACCATTAGAAATCGTCACACTAAATAACGAATTAACCCCGCGTCCTTTTAACCATTCAGAAAAATATTTCCCCAATACATCGGCAGACATCAAGTCGCTATCATCAACCATGACTGTTTCGCCCGCCAACATCCGCGCCTGAACCGACTCGCTTAAATCTTGCCAGCGTAGTTCGCGTTCAAAATCCCATTCCAACAAACGATTGCGATTGGCTACCGCACGAATCACCCACCGATTGACTTTATCACCTGTATAATCAAACTCCACCATCGCCAGTGACCTACCCTGTTCGGGCAATAGGTACTTGGCAATGATTTGCGCCATATCCACATAGGTCTGACCTGCGGATAATTGATTAAACACTTCTGCTTGGCGTTGGCTCAAATCATGGCTGATGGTGCTTTCTTCAATCAGGTTATACAATTCGATTTGTGAGGTGGCAATATCCACAAGGCTTTGATACCACTCCATCTGAAACGGTGTCGGTTCAATTGCCCCAACGGTACTGTTCAAATTGATGATGCCGATGGTGCGCCCTTTGGAACGCATGGGGAAAATGATATACGATTCGACGACTTTATCATTAAACTCAACCCGTAATAACGGGTATTGATGGGTATCAGGGATATAAACTGGCACACCATCCTCAAAAATAGGCTTATATAAGTCGCTCATACGTGAGATGGGGACATCTATCAAAAAGTTCACCGGATACGCATCATGACGACTGGCAGTTGCCACACATGTCAGATTTTGAATATTACCCAATGCGTCTTGATTGAATAAATTAACCGAAAAAAATTGCCCTTTGGCAATCACATCTTTTGCCAATGCACCTGCAATCTCGACAAACGTGATGCTTTTAGCAAGACGTTGGCTAACCTGTGTTTGAAGGCGAATGAAGTCAATGAGGAGTGACTGAGCATGATGTTTTGCCAACGGCGATATTTCGCCCGCCTGTTCCCACTCTCCAAGACGCTCAAACAACGAAACAATCGCGCCCTTTTCTGACGGCATAACACACGCTCCTCATCCATTCATCAAACTTGAATTTACTTCCATTCCCAAACTTGTTCACCAGAGAGTAGCCGTGTAATTTGCTCTGGAAAACGGTCGGGGTCAAGTGGTTTGCCCAAAAATCCGTCAAAGCCCGCTTTTTGGGCGCGACGCATTTGGTCTTCACTCGCCTCGGCAGTCACAGCACACACCAACGTCTCTTTTAGGCGTGGATGGGCGCGGACTTTTTGCAATGCCTGATAGCCATCTTCATAGGGAAGGCGAATATCCATCAGGATTAAATCAATTTTGGCAAGTGTTTCGGCAAATTGGACAACTTGCCAGCCAGAGGTTTTCCACTCACAGCGTTGCACGCCCATAAACGCCAGCATACGGGCAATGAGTACAAAATTTGGCACATTGTCTTCCACCACTAAAACATGAGCTTCACTTGGGTCTATTGGAAACTTGGTTGGCATATATAACTACCTTAAATATTGAACGACTTGCTCAACAAAAGTGTCTACATCAATCGGTTTACCGATGTAGCCATCACAACCTGCATTTAATGAACGTTCTCTATCGCCTTCCATCACATTGGCGGTCAGCGCAACAATCGGAATACTAGCAATTTGTGGGGTGTTGCGGATTTTGGCTGTCGCGGTCAATCCGTCCATACCGGGCATACTCATATCCATCAAAATTAAATCCGGTGGATTGTTGAGCGCCATGTTAATCCCTTCAAGTGCAGTTCCCGCTTCTTCGACCATAATGCCTTCTGACATCAAAATACGGCGCACCAACATGCGATTATTAGCGTCGTCTTCGATATACAAAATGCGCGTCATCGTCTCTCTCCTGATGGTGCGTTGGTTCAATGGTTAAAAACAGGTTTGATTATATCCACATTGTAGCGAAAATCTTCTAAAATTACCAAATTTTCGTTTTATTCATCATACAAGCAAATTACAAAATATGCTACATTCCGTATCTTAATGAAACCAACCTAACACATAATTCAGACACACCCCACACCAAACAAAAATGCCTATGAAAGGACACAAGATTGTGTTATTCTGTTAATCTGTCAGACTCAATTCATTTTAGCTCATGAGGTAAAGTATGAAACGTTACGCTAGTCCCCCCCCAATGCAAATTGACCCCAAGAAAACCTATATTGCCCAAATCCA
>JALONZ010000135.1 GCA_025454675.1 Anaerolineae bacterium
GGGGATATTCCGCCACAAGATGAGGCACATCGCATCGCACGGCTGATTAAAGAAGAAAATTATCGGACGGTGACGATTAACATGGAGCATATCGCCTTTGACCAAGGATTGGCGGCAAAACTCGCAGAAAAATTAGGCGGTCCGTGTTATTCATTGGGGCAACTCAAGGCGGAGACGTTGTTAGAGACGGTGCGGTCAGAGATGAATAGTCGGTAAGGTGTATTTATCAAAAACGCCGTAAAACCCCTAGATTTATCTATGGGGATATAAGGCGTGTGGTGTATGTGGGTCAATTTTGTATCGGCAATTGTCGTACAAAATTTGCCACGCCACCACATTTTGTGCTAGGATATAAAAACAGTGGGGCATCACTGTATACTGTCTCAGTCAATAGAAGTTCTTGCAAATCGTGAGGCTGTTGGCGTTAATGGCAGAAGCCCCTGCCTTTATAGGCATGGGGAGTATGTCACCAAGCGGTATTTTTTGTGGCTGACATACGCGCCTAGCGGGTCTAGTACAGCCATTACACCCATGCCTATTTTGAGGGATGTAATGGCGGACTAACGCAAAGCGTGTATGTCCGCCACTAACATTCAAAATAGTTTTACTATCATCACGGCGCGGGTTCGATGAAATATTGGGTGCTTGTGCCTTCTGCGACCCATGCCACAATACCATCATCCAAACGTACTTGCCACCATGTATAGCCATCGGCGCATTGATGCCCGCCGATAATGGCGAATACTGTTCCTTCGGGGATAATCCGCGCGATGGGGGCGGTGGTGCTGGGGGTTTGACGCACGTTTAAGGGACCGCGGTCTGCCCCACCCACAAATACACGCCCGTTAATCCCTGTCCGCACAATGCTCACAGGTGCGCCAGGACATAACACGGTTGCGCCGACTGGAATCACCACACTGCTGGTTGGGATGGGTGTCGGTGTGCCTAATGGGGTGCTGGATGTACTCGATGTGACGGTGGGTGTGGTCACGAGTGAGGTGATGCCGAGTAACGCATTGAACGGTTGCGCCCACACGATGACAGGTTCACCCGATATGGGCGGTAATGTGCCGATATTGGTGGGGGTTGTGCCATTTTGATGCCATGTGACGATGAATGTGTCGAATCCTTCGGCAACGGTCACAGCGCCATTGCTCACACCAGCTAACATGCCATAGCCATCCGAGAGTTGCGCGAAGGGTGTGGCGGGTGTGGCGATGGTATAAATGCCCCAACGGGCAGGGTTCACCGCATCAAAGAATTGGAATGCGACTTGTGTCCCGCCTGTAATCCACCGTGCCGCGAACATATCATATACGCCTGTGGTGAGGAGTTGTTGCGGGGTCATGGTTGAACCCACAGGAATTCCACGCACAATCACATTATTGGCGGGGAACATCCCATCCGATGGTAAGGCGGGTAAGGTTGGCTCATTACTGGCATAAACCACACTGCCATCCGTTGGCAATATATCTATAGATACCCGATTATAGGGGCTGACGGTGGCGCTATTGGTGAGTGGATTCCATGCAAGTGCGGGGTAAGAGGTCGCCCCACCTGCGAATTGATACACCAATTGGAAGTGAATATTTCCCACATTATCCCAAACGGCAATATTGGGATAAAATGAACCACCGCCACTACTTAATGCTGATGTGACTTCTACGGATGGCGCAATCGTAATTGCCGCGATTTCGTTGTGGCGGATTTGTTTGGTGATTGTGCCACTGGCGAGGTCTATCACCATGATGCGCCATTCGTTAAATTCTGGCGAATCTGTTCGCGCAATGCCGATTGCCACCGATTTGGAATCGGGGGAGAAAATCAGGGGTGTTGCGGTCACTGATGAATAAAAATCGAGTCCGATACCCATAAAAATGGTGTCTAATGCACCGAGCGGGATGCTCCGCAATGCGCCTGTGGCAAAATCATAAATGGATAGTGCAGGGGTATTCGGTGATAGCTTGATGGCTTGCACCAAATAACGCCCATCGCGGGAAATTGCCATTTTTAGGTTATCCGATGCGAGGACTTCATTGGTCACGCGCGGACGATTCATTGTAGTCACTTCGCCATTTTGATTGAATAAAATCAATCTATCGGGCGTGGGCATATAAAACCACACATACCATGGGGCAGACGGAATCGCTACCGCGCTAGATGCAACGGGCGCAGGTGTCGCCACCGCCAAGACATTAATACCATTTTCGAGGCGGGCTAAGGGTTGCCCCGTTGGACTGCATAGCACCAAAATCGTGCCATCGCCATTCACACGATAATCATAACGTTGCCCGTTGTAATTGATAATGTATTTCAGGTAGCGGTTGGGGCTGGCTGGATACGATACACCGGGTGCTGGGCAATCGAAACCCGAATTTGCGCCAACGATTTCTTCCCATGTCCACGAATCTACAAAGCGGATGGGTGCAGATAACCCCAAATACGAGGTTAAATGTGCCAAAATTTGGTTATAACGGTCGGTGATGCGGTCTTGGGCGGATGTTGTGCCTGCCAACGCCGTCATCATGAGGGTGATGAGGATGGTGATTAGTAAAAATTTGCGTCTCATGGTTTATCCTTCACTGAAAAAATAAAACATTGCGTTTAATTACAATTATCGCATGGATAATCATTTTGGCAAGCGATGGACTATAAAAAAATTCTTTATTCTTCCTCTGGGTGACGGGGTTTATCCGCCTCGCCCGATTTGATTTGCATCAGACGGCGATACGTCGCCTGAAAGGTCAGGCAATCCGCCACATGAAACGGTTCTGGTGCTTCCACACCCACCGAGCCTTCTACCCCATTATCCACAAAGGCTTGCATCAATTCTTTATAACGCAAGTCGGCTTCGTTGAGGGGCAGATGTTCCTTTTCGCCTTTGGCGGTATAGGCAATGCCACTCATGTGACTGTGGAGTGTTTTGATACCGCGCTCACCAAGCATCTCGCGCACTTTTTTGAGCGCATCATCAAATTCGGCGTAACTGTTGAATGTCCCATCCCCGCGCCGTGCGTGCAAATGCGCCCAATCAATACAGGGCAACACCCCTTCAACATCCTTACTGAGTTGCAACACCTCATCTAAATCCCCAAACATGGCAGATTTGCCCATCGTTTCGGGGCGTAAATTCACATGCACACCTTCTTCGCGCAAAATAGAGGTGAGTTCAATCATTTTTTCTTTGGCGCGTTCATAAACTTGTTCGGCGGGTTGACCATGATAACTGCCCGGATGAAACACGATTTCGGTTGCGCCTGCCAAAAATCCCTTGCGGGCGGCGAGGAGTAACCGTTCATCACTTTTCGCCATCAATTCGGCGGTTTGGCTGTTCAGATTGATGAAATATGGCGCATGAATACTGAGCGTAATGCCATATTTTTGGGCGGTACGCTTGATTTCGGCACACGATTCATCTGTCACACGGACACTTTGCACCCATGCAATTTCTAAATGACCTAATCCCAATTGTTTGGTATGCTCAATGGCGAATGGCGTACCACTTTTGGGCGTGGTTTGCGGTGCGCCGACTGTACCAAAACGGAGTGCATCAACCATAATACTTTTCCTCATTTTTAGCGTACACTATTCAAAACGACTATAACACAATTTAGGATATTCACGCATGTCCAATTCAAAACAACAATCAAAACCAAAACCGATTAAACTCAACCGCCGCCAAACATGGATTATTTTGTTTTTTGGCGGGATTTTAGCTTATTTACTCTGGAATACACCCTCACTATCATTTTTAACCTACCCGCTACGGCTATTCGTGACGTATATTCACGAGGCGGGGCATAGCATCGCCGCATTGGTGACGGGTGGTGAGGTGTTGCAATTCACCGTGTCGCCTGATGGGTCGGGGTTAGCCACGACTGCAGGTGGCTCACGCATATTTATTTTGCCCGCAGGGTATTTGGGCGCGGCATTGTTTGGGTCGGGATTATTTTATTTTTTGTATCGGTATCCACACCCGCGCACCTATAGCGCCGTGATTGGCGTATTTTTGGTGGTGTTTACGGTGTTATATGCCCGTCCCGATGCGGGTGGGGCATGGACGGCGATGGTGGTGGGGATTGTGTTCGGGTTGGTGCTGATTGGCATGGCATGGAAAGCCACCCCGCACTTATCGCAATTACTCCTGACCATTTTGGCACTTTTAACCGCTACCAACGCCATTTTGGATATTAACTATCTCACTCAAATAGGCGATGGCAGTTGTGTTGGCGGGCGGGTGAGCGATGCCCAACAAATGGCATGTCAATTCGGATTGACCCCAACAATTTGGGCATTCATCTGGATGGGATTGGCTGTGGTCATGTTGGGCGCATCGGTTTATTTTAGCCTAATTCGCCCGTTTATAAATGCCCTGCCCGATAAACCTACTCAAAAAAATCTGAAATAGGATACTGATGGCGAGATAGATTTTTCACAATTTAGCCAATCATTTTGTACAAATTATCTATGATTTTTCCTGATATTCTGTGAAGGAATTTTGAAAAACTTGGGTTATAATAAACTCATAACGAATTCAAAAAGAGTATAGGAATGAATATAGGTGTTATTTCAGATGTACATGGAGATTATCGGGCGCTAGAAATTGTCTTGGATAGATTGGATAACGTTCATCACGTTGACCAGATAGTGTGTGCTGGCGATTTGGTCGGGAGAGGACCCGAACAAAATCGTGTGGTATCGCTTATTCGTGAGCGCAATATCCAAACGGTTCGAGGCAATCATGATGAGTGGTTTTATGATTTATCATCGGAAAACGCTCATTTTCTCAAATCCTTGCCATTGGATTGGCGTGGGAATTTTGAGGGCGTGAAGTTATTTATGTGTCATGGCAAACCCGGTAGCAATTTATGGGGATTGTATCGTGACCACGTATCGAACACATTGCTCGATATGATGTTAGGGTCGTTGCAAGCCGATGTCCTGATTACAGGGCATACGCATGTGCCGATGTTTGTGCGTGTTAAGCAAGGTTGTGTCATCAATCCGGGTTCGGTGTATACCTTCAAAAGTTCTCGCGCCACATCCCACACCTACGGGGTGTTACGCCTGCCTGCGATGACATTTGATGTGTATGATGTGAATGCAGAAGTGGTTAGACCTGTTGCATTTTAGCTGTTATAACAGGTTTTTATCATGAAAGACCAAGACCGAGCCTATCTATTTTAGACTCGGTCTTTTAATTCCCCCAAAAAAGTCGCTATTTTTGCCCATAACAGGGTAAAATAAACAACATTCATTCAACTGATTATTCAAAGGATGTTGGTCTTATGTCCGATGACAAAGCGCGTGAATTAGAAGAACGTGGGATTCAGGCGGCAAAAGCAGGTAATAAAGACGAAGCACGCAAATTGCTTCAAAATGCGCTCCGCCTCAATCCGAATAGCGAAAATGGCTGGTTGTGGCTGGCGAGTGTCCTCAAAGAGAAAAAAGAACGCTTACTGTGTTTGCAAAAAGTGTTGGAAATTAACCCGAATAACGAAATGGCGCTCAAAGCGGTGCGGGCATTCGGCGTAGACCCGTCCAAACTCGTGCCACAGCGCGGGTCATTGGCGCAGTCGTTAGCCGATGAGGACGATGAATCGGTTGGCGATGTATCTATTCCGATTCCCAACGCCGAAAAAATTGCCCAAAATCAAACGGCGCTGGCAGAATTGCTTCAAGCCTATCAAGCACAAAGTGTTTCTCCTAAAAAAGTGAAATGGGTCGCCAAAGAAAAAAATCGGGCGGGTGAGCGCGAAATTTGGGTATTACGCACCCAAGTCGGCGCGGCTGTCGCCACTTTTATGGCAATTGTGCTGGGCATTTCGCTATTTGCCGTCAGCAATAGCCCCGAAATTCAATTGGTCATTTTTGGTGCATCGCCCACCCCACGCTTGCCAACATCCACCCCCACCAATACCCCCACGAATACACCGGGTTTTACACCCACACCATCCCCAACGGTAGATTTTACCAATGAGCCGACCTTTACACCCACGCCATCCCCCGCGCCACCCTTAGCGTTGGTCGCGTGGCCCACAGGGGTGGAAGAACGCACCCCATTGCCGACAGATGTTTATTTGGAAGCACAATTGAATAG
>JALONZ010000136.1 GCA_025454675.1 Anaerolineae bacterium
GTTTTAGATGCGCCCTCGCCTTATTTAATTTGGAGACAGGCACAATTGATGTCCGCATAGACGGCGCAGATACACGCTGGAGCGATGTGGCGCTTTCGCCCGATGATAACACACTCTATATCGCTACGGATGGTGGCATCACCATCTATGAAGTCCTTGCAACCCCGATTGAATAAATCACATTTTAGGGCGGGTTTTGTCCCCGCCCTATCCACCCCATAAATACATCTGCATATTTAGTTAAGCATCACATCAGCCCCGTTTAACATCCAAATAGGGTTATGTTAAGGTTTGTATTTTGGCTTGAACTTGGCTTTTCTGTGGGTCATACTGATACAAAATAAATTGGGAAGTGTGAAAAAGGAACAGTATGACACGAGTCTTCATCGCTTATGCCGAAAGTGATGGTGAAGCCGCCTTATACCTCGCAACGCAATTGCGGACACGGGGTATTGACCTGTATGTGGATTATAACCGCATGATGCAGGGCGAAACCTTCACCAAAAATCTGATGAACGAGATTCGAGGCGCGAATTATGTTGTCCTCATCCAAAGTCGGGCGGCACTCAATAGCGAGTTGGTCAGCGCAGAATTATCGTATGCCATAGAAAATGGTGTTAAAGTTGTCCCACTGGTTTTAGAAAAACTCAATTTACGCGAAAGCGGGGAATTTGCATCTGTGTTAAACGATAGCCCGATAGACTTTTCCGAATGGGTCAAAACAAAACAAGCGCGTGATGCGATTAATCAACTCGAAACACGCCTCAAAAAACGTCCAGATGAGGATGTTATCACCCCCGACACCGTTACCAATCTCACGGAACTGGTGCGTTTAGAAGGACATGGCAGTTGGGTGCGGGCGGCGCGGTTTTCGCCAGATGGCAACACACTCGCATCGTGTTCAAATGACCATACGGTCAAATTATGGGATACACGCAACCGCGAAATTGCCAATCGTTACCCCCCATTGATGACTACCCTGAATGACCATCGTTCTCTGGTGTGGGATGTAGCATTTTCGCCCAGCGAGAATATCCTTGCATCGTGTGGCAATGATAATGCCGTCCGCATGTGGGATTTGGATGAATACCCCACCCCAGTGGAATTTACGCGCTTTGTAGACCATCACGAACCCGTGTTTTCGTTGGCATTTTCGCCCGATGGCGATTTGCTCGCGTCCACATCCAAAGATAACAGTGTGCATCTGCGCGATATTCGGCGCATCAAGGTAAATGGCATTGCCGAAGCGATTGTGCCATTACTACACAGCAGTTTTGTCTATTCGGTCAGTTTCTCGAATGATGGGCAATTGATTGCATCAGGCGGGATGGATAGCACCGTGCGCGTATGGCAAATTGACCGTAGCAATTTACGCGGATTGGCACGCGCAAAACCCACCTTTCTGATTGGTCATATGAGCTGGATTAACGCCATACAATTTTCGCCCACAGAACCCTTATTGGTGTCCTGTTCGCATGATAAAACCATCCGCTTCTGGGATATGAGCAATATGCGCGAGGTGGGCATGTTGTCAGGTCATAAAGATTCGGTGAATAGCATCGCTTTTTCGCCCGATGGGCGCTTGTTGGCATCCACATCCAAAGATGATACGTTGCGCGTCTGGGATGTGAATAGTGGGCAAGAGTTAGTGTGCATCCAAGCGCACGAAAAATGGGCGAATGGGGTCACATTCTCGCCAAATGGCAAACTCATTGTCACCACAGGCGGCGATAATGCCATCAAATTGTGGGGCATCAATAAATTAGCGGGGCGCGGTTAATACTACGGTTTCCACAAGGGATAGCGCCCTTGTTCAATTCTAAAAACCATCTCCCCCGTCATGGTGATGACATAAATCATGGGGATGCGGTCTTGGCGCTGACTGAAGGCAATCAATCGGCTATCTGGCGACCAATCGGCGGCATCAGGCATCATGGTTTCAGAGGTCAGATGATAAATTTTATCTTGTCTGCCACCAACGACCACATATAAACCCCATTCATTATTTCGATAATCTACCAGCACCCGATATCTGCCATTGGGTGCTGTTTGGTACGTCGGAAAAAAACTTTCGATGTAGGCTTGTGCCAACGGATGGCTAATATCTATCAATTCCGGTGGACTACCATCCAAATGAGCTTTATAAAATTGCACCACATTCCCGCCAGCCTGCATCGCCTGAAAAACCATATTTTGGCTATCAACTGACCAGAATGGGGGGCGCTCGGATGCAATAACCACCGCCAAATCACCGCTGACCCGTCGCAAATGATGACCATCGGAATGGATAACATATAATGCCGAAGTCGCGCCAGCATTACCATAAGGACGGGCAATCACACCCAAATAATCCCCATTCGGCGACCAACTAAACAATTGCGGATATAAGTCGGGGCTGGTGAGCGGGATATTATTCTTGGTATGAATATCATATACATTCACCGCAAATTGATTATCAAACCATTGTGTACCATCACGCGACCCAATATAAGCAATCACATCATCGTCATCTAGCACACTCAGCCCCAGCACCAAACTACATAGAACAAAACTTATCCCCAAAATCGAAAAAAGGCTGTGTATGATGCGCCATAAAAATGTGTTCATGACTTTGGTTTCCAGAGAGGTGAATATTCATCTGAGCGCGAAAATGTCAATCGGCGCGAAGCACCACCATCCGCCGACATGACAAAAATATCTCTGGTGATAGGCATACTGAACCCATTTCCATTGGCACTATACGCCAACCACCGACCATCAGGCGACCACACCACACTCGATACATAATCGGCGTTGGCGGTCATTTGGCGGATGTTGCTCCCATCGGCATTCATGATAAAAATTTCACTGGGGATGCTCCGCTCGGAGATAAATGCAATTTGTGTGCCGTCTGGCGACCATTGTGGTGCAGAATCATGAGCCGAATTGCGCGTGAGGTTAATTGTCGCGCCATTGCTGACATTGACCAAATAAATTTCGCGGTTGCCATCGCGCTCGGATGTGAAAGCGATATGCGTGCCACTTGGCGACCAATCATATTGTCCCTGATAAAGTCGCATCCCACTGGTGAGTGTACGCCCATGTGCGCCATTGGCATCGGCAACCCACAATTCACTAAAATATTGACCACCGACCAAATATGCCAATTGCGCCCCGTCATCCGACCATTGCGGGGTGTGTTCGCTCAAATTGGTATTCACACCTTGTTGTGTTGTGCGAATCAGGCGTGTTTGGGTCGCTTGGGGACGGGTGATGATAATATCCCAGCCCGAATCATACCGCGCATACGCCACCTTACCCGTACTTGACCATGCAGGCATATTTTCGCTGAATAAGCCCCGATTTTGGGTCAGTGGATACCGCCTATAGGTGTGCATATCCATCTGAATAATACGTGTTGCACTAAATCCGCCGGTGCGCGGGTTAAAATCGCCCCCCATAACGAATAATAAATAATCGCCATCAGGCGACCATGTGGGGTATAAATGTTGCGTTTGATATTGTGTGAGCGCGATGCTCATCCCACGCCACACATCCACCATATGAATTTGTCCTTCTTCGGGATTCACCTGATGAATATACGTGATGATGGGCGATGCTGGTGTGTATGTACCAAACATCAATGCTAATACGCACATCAAACCGATGACAACCATCAACAAAGCAGTTTGGCGTATCAGTTGCATCATCCACATTAATATGTCCCCAATAAAATGCGCCACGACCCGCTATTAGCACTGCCCGAATAGGTCAATGCGAGGATATTACCGCGTGTCGGCAGGTAAATCAGTCGTCCGTTGGTAAAATCTTGGACGGTAGCCGTATCACCCGCTTCGGGTGTGATGCCCCACCCTACGCCATCACGCACACCCGCCATCGTGCGCCATACTTTGCCAAATCCACGCACGGGTTCAAGCAAGCCAGAAGGCGGTGTTTCGCCAACACTATCCGGGTCTTGACCCGCGATGAAGGTATCGGGATAACGCTGGAATGTGCCATTGTTGTTGAATACATAAATCACGCCACCACTTTCATTCATCCATATCATCACACCGCGCTCAAAGGTTTGTACAGCAGATGGATAGGTGATGACGGCATTGGTCGCACATCCCAATTGGCTATTCAATCCGCTATCAGCTTGGAGTACCGTTGCAAATCCGCCTGATGGCAGGACGGTGCAATTGATTGGACTCGTGCCGAATGTAATGGGAGTCGGGAAAACTTGCCCAAAATTCGGCGGAATTTCATATGTGGGTGGCAAATCAGTGATGCGCGATGCTAAATCTGCCAATGATAATAACGGTGCATTTTCCACGGTTGCGGTGGGGGTGATGCTCGGTGTGAAGGTGATGCTCGGTGTTGAACTGGGTGTATCGGTGATAGTCATGCTGGGTGTAACACTGGCTGTTGATGTTTTTGTCGGGGTTCCAGTCGGTGTCCATGTAGCGGGCAAGGTAGATAACCCATCTGGTGTTTCGGTGGGGGGATTATTATTCGCCACTTGAGGCGGGGTAAGCTGAATTTGTGCCGATTCGGACGGCAATTCCACCCGTGTGGGCAATCCCTGATTATCCACATTATCCGAACACGCGGATAAAAAGATGCTAATGAGTAGTGCCACAATCCATATCACTTGTTTTTTCATGACATAACGCCTCGTGCGACCCAATTTCATCCTATTATAACATACAGAAATGTCCGTTTATACCAAGTTATGCTATACTAAAAACAATTGTCCTAATTTAATCATGTGAGCCAATATGTTGTTACCATTGGATAAAATAGCGTTACCAACCGATTCAACCGCCATTTTACAACACTTTTCACAAGTTCCCATTGAGCCATCATGGGCATTCACTGGTACAACCCGCAAAGATACTGGCTATCTTACCCATGCCTATCACAGCTACCCCGCCAAATTCATCCCACAACTGGCAGGGCGGGTTATTGACCAATATACTTCAGTGGGAGATATGGTGGTAGACCCATTCATGGGGTGTGGGACAACCCTTGTTGAATCCAAAGTGCGCGGACGTATCAGCATCGGGACAGATATTAACCCCGTTGCGACACTCATCTCATCCGCCAAAATTCACCCACTCCATCCACTTGGTATCACAGAAGCATTTCATACGCTTGTCAGGCGTTTCGCCGTGTATGATGAAAAAAGCCCAATCGCTATGCAAACGCATGAACGACTGGATTTTTGGTATCGTCCCGAAGAAAAACACAAACTCGCATTTTTATATCAGCAAATTTCTAGCATTCAGGATGAGCATCAGCGAACCTTCTTTTTGTGTGCGTTTTCTAATATCCTCAAAAGCTGTTCGATTTGGATGCAAAAAAGTAATAAGCCCACTCGTGATATGAAAAAAATCCCCGCCGACCCATTTGTTGCTTTTCAGCGCCAAGTGAAAGCCATGCTCAGGGGAAATCATGATTATTATGAGCTATTGGGCAAAAAAGGGTTTCTGAATGTGGATACGCAAGCCCATTGTCAGGATGCGCGTCAATCCCCCGCACAGGATAGCACAGTCAGTTTAGTCGTAACTTCGCCGCCGTATGTCACATCTTACGAATACGCCGATTTGCATCAACTCCCCGCCTTGTGGTTTACCTATACCGATGATTTAGCCCTGTTTCGCAAGCAATTCATTGGCACAGCATATCATCATAAACGCGATTTGATTACCCATAGCCCAATTGCCGATTCGATTGTTGACCAATTGGCACAAAAACACAAAAAATCGGCGGATGAGGTGGCGCATTATTTTGGTGAGATGTACGAAGTTTTTGCAGAAATGCACCGCATCCTCAAAATTGGCGGTAAAATGGCAATCGTCATCGGCAATACGGCATTACATAAGGTAGACATCTGGAATGCAGAAGTGTTTATGGAACAACTCAGCGCATTAGGGATGGATTTAGTAACCATTATCAAGCGCGAAATTCCATCCAAGAATTTGCCTTCCGTGCGTGATGAACAGACAGGACGTTTTGCCAAAATCACGGATGACAATATTACCTATGCGTATCCTACAGAATACATTCTGGTCATGGAGAAAAAATGAAG
>JALONZ010000137.1 GCA_025454675.1 Anaerolineae bacterium
TGGGCAAATCGCCAAAATCTAAAATAGAATGAATGGTGGTGCTGGTCAATAATTCACGGAGTCCTTTGCCATAACCCGCCCGCATCCATTTGTTGGGGAAGATGAAACCCAATTGCCCACCCGCCTTGAGTAAAGATAAGCCACGCTCCACAAAATACACATATAAATCGGCTGTGCCTGAATAGGTGGTGTAATGCGTTTGGGCATATGCCTTAAAATCGGTGGTGAGGGTCTCTTGGCGCACATAAGGCGGGTTGCCGATAATCACATCAAACCCGCCATCGGCAAATACATCATCAAAAACGGCGTGCCAATCAAATTTGGATGAATCGAGGCTATCGCCGTGCTTGATATGCGTGAGGGGTGGCAACAAGCGCCGTTGATACGCCGCCCGCAATAATAAATTCAGTTTGGTCACTTCAACGGCTTGTTCATCCAAATCTACACCATATAAATTGTGCTTGAGGATGTGTTCGCGCCGTTCTGATGCGTTGGGCAAATGGGTTTCTAATGCCCTATCTAAAAAGTCGAAGGCTTCAATCAAAAATGAGCCACTGCCACAAGCAGGGTCTAAGACACGGATGTGTAGGGGATGCACGCCACCCTCTAGGGCGCGTCCGATGGCATTTTGGACGATATAACGCACGATGAATTGTGGCGTGTAATAAATGCCCTGCGATTTGCGCTTATGACTTTTGACGGTCAGTTGGGCGGATGGGTCTTGTGCCTTAAAACTGAGGTATTGCTCATAGACCGCGCCCAAAATATCGGCACTGATGGCATTAAAATCATATTTCACCCAGCGATTGCCATATAACCCGGTGATAATTTCACTGAGGAGCAAATCATCATTCAGAGGCAATACATCCACATCAGATTTTGCGAATAGGCTGGAATTGTAATACCCATCAAAGGTGCGGAATAGCGATAGTAAATCGGGGTAAACACCTTGTTTGCGCCGTTCTTTTTGTGCCACGCGCAACAGGGTTTGCAATTCGTTCTTTTCGACATTGCGGTCTTCTAATGAACGGATGAAGATGAGGCGGTCTAATAGGCGTTGGACGGCGTTATCCACCACCGTGTTATCTTTGGCGCGGTCGCCCCCCAATTGCCGATACACCTCAAACAATTGCTTGCGCCACGAGATGAATTGACGGAATAAGACGGTGGTCACGGGTTCGCGTTTCGACTTTTTGCCATATTTTTCGGCACGGGCATCTAACAGGCGGGTGCTGAATGCCTCTTTGGACAGTAGCCATAAATCTTCAAAATCATCATCGGCATAACGGTCATAACGCAGGGATAAAAAGCGGGCTTGGAGCAATTTTTCATCATCCGCCTCTTCCCACTCGATATAATCGGCATTATAAACCGCCACATGGGTAAAATCGCATAACACCGCCCATGTGACCCCACGCAAATAGGCATAATTGATGGCTTGGCGGATGGTTTCGGGTTTGTCAATGCGTTCCGATACGCGCTTGGTCTCTAAATAAAAAACGGGGATGCCATGTAAATAAAATCCAAAATCCACAAACCCGCGTGAAATTTGTTCCTCGGCGGTAAATTCGGTGGGTTGTTCGGTATTCCATCCGAGTGCGCGAAAGAGGGGCAAAATATAATATTCACGGGTTTTTTGTTCGTTATATGAATTACGATTGGGGTCATCCGCAAATTTTTGGACTAATTCGCGCACTTTTTGATGGACTTGCGGTTTGGTGGTCATAGCACAGATTCCCCTAAAAATTTTTGATAATTGTGAACATGCCTCGCCCCTACAACCCACCGTAAAATGGTTTTCTCCCCCTCTCCACAATGTGGGGAGGGGGTTGGGGGGTGGGGTTGTTTTTAAGATAACGCAGGTGTATCGGTATTTTCGACCTTCGCCACATTTTCGACTTTCACGACAGGCATTTCATCCGTCTTGATTTTGATATTGGGTGATGGTTGGCTTTCATCGCCATCTTCCCAGCTCACAATCCAAATGCAAGCCCCCGCGACTAAAATCGTGGCGATGATGAGGGCAATCCAATTGCCAGTTTGCAACCCCACATCACGGGCTTCAATCAGCAACAGGGCAACCATGCCCACCGATAACACAATCCACGCGGCAATGCGCGGATGACGCAATGCCCATTTGACGGGCGGAAAATTATTCATATGCTTACCCCTTAATTGCTATCGGGAGGCGGGCATGGCAAGGCATCAATAGCGACATCTTTCCATTTTTCGCCTTCATCAACCAACATAACGGGGATGCCATTGCGGATGGGATATTTATACCCGCTATCGGCACATACCAACCAATAATCGCGCACCAATTCCAATTTACCGGGGTCTGCGCCTTTATCTTTATAATGCACCGCCACAGGGCAACGCAAAATGGCGATTAAATCTGCATGGGGGGTTTTTACATCACTCATCTTTGATAACCTCTATTGTGCCTACTGTATAAATACCATCTGCGGATGGTGTTGGGCTTAATACTGCCAATCGGTCTAAACTAGGATAAGTATACCATCCTAGCGAAATTGTATAAGTGCCAGTCGGTAAATGAGATGGTAAAAATAATGTTGTACCATCTGCCCAAGTGCTATTATTGACTAACACCGCCATTATACCATCATTTTGTGCCACAAGTGACCCTGTAGAATCGGTGATATGGATGAATCGAATCAAGTTATCCCCTATCCCGCGTGAGGCATACCAATATGACCCCACCCACACCGATTCAGCGCCATTTTGGATGATAGCCACGCCAAGCAGGTCTATGTCCAACGAAAATGTGACAGGTTCAATCACATCGGCTAAAAATTCGCCAAACTTCATGTCCTGAATCATCATACCCACGCATTGCTGAATATCACTCATCGGAACAGTACAAGCAGGGTCAGCCGATAGGCGCAGGGTATAAAATCCCTGTGCATCAAACACAATTGGCAGGCGAATGGTCGTCTCATCGCGCACAGTGATGCGATGAATCGGCATATCATTCAGGCTGATGACCATATCACGCAAATTGAGCGGATAGGCGCTCACAGTCATTTCCACAATCGTCATACCCATTCGCGGGGCATAGATAGCCGTATCAAAATGGTCATATGTAGTTTGACCGACAAATGGGGTTGTTGTGAATGATGCGGTTGCGGTTGGTTGTGGCACATTAAATATGGCGATGTGGTCGTCTTGATAATACGGAACGCCCAATTGGGTCAATGCACGGGTATAAATGGCATCATCCGCCGTTTTTTGGACGATAACCACATCCGCCCCCGCCAATTTGAGTAAGGCGGGGTCTAATGTTGCTTGGAGCAAATTGAGTTTAGCAGGATTGGCGGGTGTATCCCGATACATCATCCCCGCCAAAATCGGATGTTGATGCGCCGTTTGCATATATAAGGCTTGCTTGACCAACACCCTGTCATTATACGGCACATTGAATACCGCCCGCACATCATCGCGTTCTGCGAGGTCGTATAAGGCTTGGGGCAACTGCGCCGAAACTTGTGGCATGGGATAAAACATCGGGTAATCCCATAAAATCATGAGTACCACCGCCATAACAGCCCCCCAACGCCAACGGCGGATAGATGGGGATAATCGCTGAATCCAGCCCCAAAGCGCCAACATGCCATACCCGCCCATCACCGCAACAACCAACGCCAGCAATAATCCCCAACGGGCAGGCGCACGGGTGGCAGAAATGAGCGGGAGTTGCTCAAATAATGCCCATGGGAGCGGGATATATGTCTCATATACACCCAAGCGAACAACCACAGGCTGGTCAAATAATTTGAGGAGCGGTCCCAATGATAAAACCCACGCGATGATGCCCAACCGCAACCATGCCCGCGCGGAAAAACTGGTGAGGATGCCAATCAGCGCCAATGCGCCCCCCACGATGCCGATATAAGTTGCACCCTCAACCAAATTCGCGCCTAAAACCTTTGGCGGGTAATCCAATTCATCATTCCATGTGGGATGAAATGGCGATGGCGAGATGATGCTCAATAAATCGGCGCTATACAATACATGCCCACCGCCTGCCTGCTCCACTTCTGGATTTTGGGGCAATTCGAGGAATAGTGGGATGAATAAAAGCGCCCAAATGGGCAGGCTCATCACCAGCACGCGCACCGTCCGCCAAAACCATGCCCATTGACGCGACCAAAGCCGTGCGATTAGAAACCATAGAATGAGTGGGGTGATATAAAAAACGACCAGCGTTAAGCTACCGCCTGCGGATAACCCGATGCACACCGCACCGAATATGCCCCACCCCCAGCGCCAGCGCGTTTTAAGTTGATACAAGGCATACAACCCCAATAACATCACCCACAACACGATGAGGGCATGACCGACATATATCCGACCTTGCAAAGCGGGCGCAATCGCAAATAATGTTCCCGCCACATACGCAGGCGCAGATTGCCCCGTCAGGTGGCGCATGAGCAGATACAACACCCAGCCATTCAGGGTGATATTGATGAGCAGTTGCAAATTCGACGCGGCAGGTAAGGGCAGGAATAAGGCAAATAACCACGCGGGGAAATATTCAAACGGAGTCGCCCATAAATATGCCCCGCCCAATCCATCTGGATATACCAGCAAGGGCTGGTCAAACGGGTTTTGTCCTGTTTGGACGGCGTGACTTATCCACCAGACATGACGATTGGTCATAAACAAGTCACTGATGTAATCCCCATTAAAATGCGTGGTGAATACACTGATGAGAGGCGCGGTGATGAAAATGGCAAGCCCAATAAAATAAACGAGTGCCAACAAACTGCCGAATGGGAATTTGAAAGGTTTAGGTAGCGATTTCATACGGTCTTTGGTGAATGTGCGCGATGGGTTGGTGCGTTGCGACACACTCCGCACTTTATAAGATGAATTTGTACGCATTTTGCAACTTTTCTATCATCGAAGTCACTGTTTCTTGGTCAGCTTGGGCGCGAATAGCCTCGTATCGTTCACCTAATTTCTCGCGCAATTCGGCGATGCGTTTATCTAATCCGTCCACATTCGGATTGCGCTTTACGCGGTCATTATAAACAACAGCAATCAACATCAAGGCTTTTTCATAATCACCTTCATGATTGAAGATGAGATATGCCACAAATAAAACATCAATCTGAATAAATAACGGGCTATAATCCGGTGTAATCAGCGCCAAAAGTTGATTGTGCCATACTTTTGCGCCACGAATATCATCCAATGCCAATTCTAATTGAACTAACACTTTATAATTATAGGCTAACCCCGGTTTATCTTGAATATCGAGCCGAATTTTTTGGCTTTCTAACACCCAACGGCGCGACTCATCATATTGCTTCAATTCTAAATAGGCATCACCAAGCGACGCATAACAGGTAGCAATGCTCAATTTTTCGCCGATGGGGAGCATGACAAACAATCGCTTCGTTATAACGTCCCATATCTTTGAGCAATGCGCCGATATTGACCAAGCTATAACTGATACCAGAACGGTCATTGATACGACGGCGCATATCCAAACTTTCGTTATACAATTCGAGTGCGCGTTCCCATTGCCCCCCCATATCATAACAAATGGCATAATTATTCATGGCACGGGCAATTGCGACTTCATCGCCAATCTCGCGCATCATATCCAAACAGGCTTCGGTGGTCTTTGTACCCTCATCCATCAGTCCTGTGCGGGTTTGAATCATGCCGATGCTCATCAGGGCATACGCGACTTTTTTGGCGTTGCCCGCTTGTTGATATTTTTCTTTGCTGGCTTGTGTGAGGGATAACGCCGATTCATACATGCCTTGTCGCATATCCACTTCGCCCAGCGCGAATTCCGCTTCGCCGATTAAAAACATGTCATCGGCTTGTTTTGCCATATCATAGGCTTTGGTTTGCCACTCGCGCACCCCCTCATAATCACTCACCCCATAACATGCCCGTCCAATACCCAAATATACCCGCGCTAAATAGTGAATGGGATTCGGTTCATATTGTTCGGCATGAATCTCTAATAAGCGCAGATACAGCCGTTTAGAATCGGCATGATTATAGGCTTCTTGGGCTTGTTCGGCGGCGATGATGGTATATTTTGCCTCTTTTTGCAAGTTACCCGCTTTATGATAGTATTGCGCCAAACTCCCCGCAAAATTTTCAATACTATCGGCATAGACCGCTTCAATCGCATCCGCAACTTGCCCATTTAAGAGGCGCGTTTGCTCATCCGATAGTAACTCCAAAATGCCTTCACGCAATTTATCGTGTGCAAATTGATAGGTTTCTTCCGAGACCGATAAAATGGATGCGTTCACACATTCCGACAGCCACGCCTCGCTATCGGTTGTGGGGGCAAGTACCGCAATCACTTTACGGTCAATGCGCCTGCCCATTACGGCTACGCCATTCAGCAATTCCTGCGCCCATTCTGCCACTTGTTTGAGCCGATGACTGACGATACGCCGAATGCCACCCGAAAAAATTTGTGAGGGAAGTGTGGTGTGACCAATATCAGCAAGGCTACCCGCATCTTCAGCCAATGCCCGCACCACCTCCACCAGAAAAAAGACATTCCCCTCCGTTTCGCGTTCTAGTAAATCCACCACCTGCGGACGCTCGCCAATATCCCCCAAAATGGATTGACTGAGGCGGGTAATTTCATCCGTCGAGAGTCGTTTGAGGTTTATTACCTGAAAATCGCGTAATTCGGCGGGCAAATTGGGGCGCTCATCATCCCGATACACCCCAATCACCATCAATGGCAACTCGAATGCCAACTGCGAAATTTCTTTCAGCAACGTCACACTCTCGGTTGCCCATTGCAAATCTTCGGCGATGAGCAACACGGGGGTTTGTGCCAATGTTAATCGGAACACCTCCTCAACCGATGCAAATAAGCGTTTTTGCAAGGTAGATGGGTCATTAGCATCCGGAAAATCGGGGATGGGGCGGTCAAGTAGTGTCGGTAAATCGGGAATAATTTCTTTGAGGACGCTCAACGATATTTCGGGCATATCCACATTCAAAATCATACGGCGGAGTAAATCACGCCACAGATGATAAGGCATACCCCCATCCGACACCGCCCCACCGCGCACGACCATCGCCCCTTGCACCATCGCCCGCACACGGATTTCTTCCACCAAGCGCGATTTTCCAACACCACTTTCACCCCCAATCAACCACCGCGCCCCAACTGCCTGCGTGGTATCGGTGCGCGTGGCAGATTTTGACATGGCAACAATTTGTTTTAGCCCCAATACCAATTGAAGCAATTCTTTATCGCGTCCAATAAATTGGGCGGCTTGCAAAAAACTTTCGCGGATGTCGCTGGTTTCTGAGGGTAATGGCATGCCTATCGCTTTGCTGAGGGCGGTCATCACTTCTGTGGCGGTTTGATAACGGTCAGTTGGTGATTTTTCGAGTAGTTTTTGCATCACCCACAATAAATCAATCGTCACATCCAACGCCGACCAATCGGGGTCTTTTTCCAATATCGCCGCAATCGTCTCGGCAACATTTTTACTGACAAATGGATGAACCCCTGCAAGCATCTCATATAACATAATTCCAAGCGCAAATAAATCAGAGGCTTGGCTTGGGCTTTCACCCATCAAGACTTCTGGAGACATATAAGATAACGTGCCTGCCACGCCTGTTTGTTGGGTGTCTTGTGATTCTGCCAAGCCAAAATCCACCACATACACATGCCCATTTTTGACCAACACATTACTCGGCTTGAGGTCACGGTGCAAAATGTCGCGCCGATGAATATACGACAAGGCTTGTAAAATTTGCATCGCAAAATCAATTTTGGTATTTAAGGGCTGATTGATGCTGGCTTGTGCCAAATTTTGGGCATCCTCAAGCAAGGTCATGGTGAAAAAAGGTTGACCATCGCGCCCAAAACCATAATCCTGAACCGCAATCACATTGGGATGGCGCAACGATGCCATCATCTGAAATTCATGTGCCAATGATAAGCGTGGGTCATCCGATGGATTTTGGGCATACGAATTGGTGAGCAAATTGGCAGGGTTGGTATTCACCTGTTTGAGCGCGACATCCATACCTGTCAAGCGGTCATGAGCATGATACACCACACCCATCCCCCCCTCCCCTAATTTTTGGATGAGTTTATAGCGTTTTGAGAGGGTGTTCTCTTGCATGGTCAAATCCTTACTCCAACAAACTTTCTATTCATTATAAATGCGGATTATGGCATATTCGACACAGGGTTACAAATTTTTTATACTGCTAAAATGCGCTCAAATCATGTTCATCTAAACCCCATGCCCATAATCCACTATTTGCTTCTAATTGATGACACATCGTCGCCATTTCTTCTGGGGTATAGGGCATATCATTCACTACCCACCAGCGTACCAATCCAATAAAAGCACCTGCATAAAAATGTTCGACCACCTCTAAAGGTAATGGGAATTGGGTATCGGGAGCTAGTGTTGTATGTGCCTTATCAATGGCAGTTTTCGCAAAGTAATCTATCAACCGTCCTATTAAGGAAAATGACCCCTTTTCGCTCAATAAGACTTTATACAAATGTACATATTGTTGCACATGCCGAAAAGCAAATAACGCATCTTGATGTAACCACTCCTTTAAGGAGTTGGTTGGCGGTTGTTTGGCAATTAAATCATCATATAAATCTTGCATGACCTTAAATAGAAGGTCTTCTTTATCTTTGTAGTGAAAATAGAATGTTACTCGATTCAGATTAGCCCGTTCAGTAATATCAAGAATGGTAATTGACGCATAGCCTTTTTCCTCAATCAGTGCGAATAGCGCATCGCGCAATAATGCCCGTGTCCGTTGCACCCGTCTATCCAACCGTTGGTCGTTCATAGCCACTAATAACCTCGTTCTTCAACACTTGTTGCATATTCAACACTCCAAAAAGTCACTCATTGACCCGTATTTGGCAAGTATTATATCATTTTGTTTATTATTCAACATAGTGTAAAAAAAGAGGCGTGATATGGTCACTAAATGGGATGTCATCGTTATTGGGGCAGGTATGGCAGGGTTAAAAGCCGCACATGATATTCAACAAGCAGGCAAATCGGTTTTGGTGTTAGAAGCAAAAAATCGAATTGGGGGGCGCATCCATACTGTACATGATTTTGCACCCGTTCCGATAGAACTGGGAGGCGAACTCATCCACACAGAACAAGCGGATACATGGGAGTTGGTACATGCCCACAACATCGCAACATACCAGCAAAATGAAATAGGGATTATGAGGGGTGATAAGTGGGTTTCGTTGGCACAAGATAATCAAGATGAAGATACAGTTTTACATCAATTGGTGAACAAAGCACAAAAAGTTGGGATGCCAAAAGCCAATGAGACTATGGAAAATTACTTATTGCGGTTAGGGATGACATCGCACGATTACCCATTTAGTTTTCGGATTATTGAATATGATACGGAGTTATTCAATCGGTGGGATGCCCAGACATTGGTGCAAATGGCAGAAGATTATGCAGATACGGATTATGGCAAAACCGATTATCATGTCATTGGGGGTCAAGAAACCCTTTTGAATGTCCTAAAAACAGGTTTAACCATCCAGTTGAATGCGATTGTTAAACAAATAAACTGGGGAAAGCATGGTGTGACAGTTAAAACTGAGAGTGGAATTCAATATGCCTCGCAACATCTTATATTGACCATACCCCCACTCGTCTTACAAAAACGAGACATCCAATTTGTACCCGATTTACCCAAACGAAAATGGCAAGCCATAGATAGTTTTGGCAGGTCAGATATTGTTAAAGTAATTTTTCACTTCAATAAGCGCCTTTTGCCAGACTCATTTGGCAGTATTTTGGATGAGGGTGGATTGCCTCCGATTTGGTGGCGAAGCAACAATGCTTATCCTGAATGTGAAGGTGATGTTTTGGTGGGGTGGGCATCCGCAGATAATGCCCGTCAACTGATTGCAATGTCAGAATCAGATGCCATTCAAACCGCATTAGATAGTCTACGTAAGGCGCTACGACAAGATACTATCATACCAACTCAAGCGCGTTTACATCATTGGAATGATGACCCATTTGCATGTGGCGCATATCCATATATAAAACCCGGTGGCGGTTTTGCCATTGTGGAATTGGCAGAACCATTACAAAAGGTTCTATTTTGGGCAGGGGCGGCAACAAGTGCCGACTTTAGCACTGTTCACGGAGCATACGCGAGTGGAAAACGGGTTGCCCAAGAAGTGCTTCAAAAAGGTTAGTGAAGGATTCGTACACAGAATTTCATGAGTCACATCATTTGATATATCATCACTTTTACGCTATCATAAAAATGAATGATTCATGAGTGAAAGGAAACAATCCGTTATGCTTCGTAAGTTTATTGGAATGGCACTTTGTCTTGTCCTCAGTTTTATTGTGACCAGCACCCTCATCGCCCAAGAATCCAACGCCGACCTCGATGCGGAATTTGCCGTTGCCGATGAAATCATCCAAAATTATGCGCCTGCGGGGGTAGAAGAATTACTCTATAACCCCAACGCCATGTATCGGATAGATTATCGGCAGGTCATCACCGAAGTGAATGTATTGGATGCGCCCAACGGGAATATCCTCTATCACCGCGCCCTCGCCGAGTTTTATGTCAGCCTGCTTCGCATCGAAGGCGATTGGGCAGAGATTAACCCCGGTGAGTGGATTCCTGCCTCATCTTTAGGACCCGCCTATTATTCGCGTTTGGGTGGGGTGTTGTTCAACGAAGGGGATACGATGGAATATCCGATGGGGTGGAATCGGAGAATTGTGTTCATCAGCACCGCGCCAGGCGTTGCCCCGCGTGAAGCCAATGATAATGCGTTGGGCAAATATGAATTACTCACCTTTTTCGCCCGCGCGGAAGTGGATGGTGTAGCATGGGTGCAAATCGGGATTGACCAATGGCTTCCCGCCGATAGTGTGAACATCATTGAACCCATCGAAATGCCCGAAGGTGTAGACAGTGAGCGCTGGGTGGCGGTGGATGTGGCGAATCAGGTGGTGATGGCGTATGAGAGCGAAAAATTAGTATTCGCAACCCTCACCGCCACAGGTGAGCCTTGGAGTCCAACGGAACCCGGTTTGTATCATGTGTATGCCGAATTTGACCCACGCCTGATGACACGCGGTAATCCGAATGATGATTGGTTTTATTATATGGAAGATGTGCCATACACCTTCTATTTTAATGGCGACCGCGCCTTGCATGGGGCATTTTGGCACGATAATTTCGGGACGGTACAAAGTCATGGCTGTGTGAATATGTCACTCACCGCCGC
>JALONZ010000138.1 GCA_025454675.1 Anaerolineae bacterium
ATGTATTGTTGGCGATGTTTCTTTTCTAAGCCGTTGGTCCAGAAATTGGCATCATCTTCAGCACCCGTTGGGGCAACCGCAACAAACATGGTTTCATCCAATGGTCCGCCCACCACATACCCAACTGGGTAGCCGTGTTCGCCATCTGGACTCGTGCCACGATTATGGCATTGACCGCAAATCGCAGAATCCACAGAAGTCACGATAGTTTTACGCAACGCATACACTTCTTCACCATAGGGGTCTACACCCTCTGGCAAATTCATCGCGGTTTCAATATGGACGCTCGCGGGACCATGGCAGGATTCGCACCCTACCCCAATTTCACTAAAGGTTTGTGCTTCGACATCAAAGCCAGTGGTATGGCATCCCGCACAATCTTTCAACCAATCACCCGTCTTGGCAGTGACCCATGTTGCATCAGACACATTCCATTGACCGGGCAATACGACATAACCACCCTCTGCTGTGGCGGCGATATAACGTTGGCGATATTTCACACCCATCGTAAAGACGACATCTTCAAGTGTGAAGGCGCGTTCTTCACCGTTAATCGTTCCAACACGGGCTTCTTCACCAACGGTAAAATCGCCCAATACAACAGAGGGGTCGGCGACAGCGTCCTGAATCATGATGGGGTGAATCGTATTGCTCCAATCACGATGTTGGTCGCTATGACATTGAAAACATGAATCTGAACCGACATACGTCGCGCCTTCGGGTGGAAGGCTGACGGGTGCCGCTATTTGTGGGGTTTCTGACATGCTCACGGTTGGAGTCGCGGCGAGCGACACACCAGCAAACAAGGCAATTGCCCCAAGAACTAATAAAACGATGGCTAACCGCTTCATAATTTTTTAAGCCCCTTTTCTTGGCAATATAAGCAAGGCAGGGAGGCTGTTGACGGCTTCAACAGACATCTATGCTTATATATAGATTAACCGATTTTTCAAAATTTTGCTTGTGATAGATAAAAGAAAATATAATGATGAATGTCATTTTATATGATGAGCATCATCGCTAGGGGAATATTCGCACATGCGCTACTATGAATATAGCGGATTAGCCATCCGTCCTACTTGATTTCCAAAAAATGCAGAAAGTAGGCATTATGCAAAAAAAATTATTATCGCTTTTCTTTTCAATTTTAGGATTCATCTTCCTGATGATGGGATTATTCCTATTCTCAGAATCCTATCCCATTGCACCCATCATCGCCCAAGATGATGAGGCAGAATATGAGGGGCTACGGAGTTGCTCCGAATGTCATAGTGATGTGGCACGCATTCATAGCACCACCAGCCATAGCATGACCTTGCAAGATGTGGGACGCAACGAAGAAGCCATCCTCGCTAATTTTGAGGATGAAGCCAATATCCCCCTCATCACCTTCCCCGATAGCACCGAACCGCGCCCCCTAACCCCCGAAGATATTGCCTTTACACTGGGCGCGGGAAAGTATTTGCAACGCTATTTATATGAAGTCGGACGCAACGACCTGCAATTGCTCCCTGTCGAATGGAACGCCGTCACAAAAGCATGGCAACCATTCACACTAGATGAATCGGGCGATTGGTTGAGTGATGCGTATGACTTTGGTCAAAATTGCGCCTATTGTCACACATCCGGGTTTGATGCGGAACGCTTTCGTTGGGAAGATGATGGTGTGCAATGCGAAAGTTGTCATGGCTTAGGCAGTATCCATGCCGAAGAAGCCGATGGCGCAGGCAGAAATCCTTCTGAGCGCGAATTGACTCGTATTAAGGAAGCCATCAACATCGGCACAGATGCCCAAATTTGTGGGCAATGCCACAGTCAAGGTCAATCACCAGAAGCCCACCCCTTCCCTATCGGATTTGTGGCGGGCAGAACACTCATCAGTAATGAAACATTCACCTTAGTCGCCAATGATGACCCGTTATTCTGGTGGGCGACAGGCAACGGCAAGCGCACCAACATGCAATATAACGAATGGGCTATTTCCGGTCATGCCGAAGCAAATGTGACCTGTGCCACATGCCATAATCCGCATAGTGAAGAAGCGCAACCTGCCCTACTCCGCGCAGAACCGTATGCCTTGTGTGCCAGTTGTCATAACAATGAACCCCTTACTGATGAAACTGCGCCCGATGCACCGCCCAATTTTGAGATGTATGAAGGCAAGTCCATTGTTGATGAAGTGGCAGGCATCCCCAGCGCCCATTTTAGCGCCATAGAAGATGCGCCGAACTGTATCACCTGTCATATGCCAGATGTGCCAGTAGAAGGCTTCACCCGCCCCACCCATACATTTGCCGTTATCCTGCCAGAAGCCGCCCTCAATGTGCCAGAAGTGCTGGATGGCTGTACCAGTTGTCATCAAGACCAAGCCACTGCACAAAATATGCAAACGCTGATTGATGATATTCAAACCTCTACACGCGCACGCATTGACCAAGCCCGCACCTTAGTATCAGATAGCACCCCGACATGGGTCATCACGGCACTCAATTTTGTCGAGGCGGATGGTAGCGCAGGTATTCATAATTATGAGTATGCAGATGCGTTATTAGATGCCATTGAAACCGCGCTCGGATTGAGCCAATAAGGATGAGATATGACCCAGCATAAACGTCAATGGATAATTACATTTTTGGGTATGGGGCTAACACTCATCATCGCAGGGATGTTGCCCCTATTCCCAATCTCTGCCCAAGAACCGCCACCGAGTGACGGTTTATATGACCTGAGCGCCACCGAAATCACCCCCACAGGCGATAATAGCTACTGTGCGGTGTGTCATAATCAAGAATTCCGCACCCTAACCCTGCCTGATGGATTCATATTGAATTTGTATGTCCCCCCATCGGCGATTGCCAGTTCGGTTCATGGTACATCCAACGAAAAAGGCTTATTGGGCTGTGTGGATTGTCATGGGGCAGATGCCTTTCCGCACGATAATTTACCCGCCGATAGGCGCGAATATACCATCCAAGCCAATCAAACCTGTGTTGGCTGTCATAATGACCAAGCCACCGAATTGCAAAATGGTCTGCATGAACGCGCTATTTTGGATGGCAATACCAGCGCCGCTGTGTGTACCGATTGTCATGGGGCGCACGATGTTCAAACCGTTGCCCGCCAACCCCAATTAATTGCAGGTGTATGTGGGGATTGTCATGAGACCACCTACACCGAATGGCGACAAAGCCCACATATCGAAGTTGGGGAATTGGGATGTGCCAGTTGCCATTCACCTCATGCCCAAACGCTACGGATTGCATCAGGCGAAAGCAACGACTTGTGTGTGAATTGTCATAAAGCCATGCCCGATGTTTGGGCGCATACCCAACATATCGCCGAGACCAGCGAAGTCGGTTGTGTAGATTGTCATATGTATACGCATGATAGCACCGATACGCAATTCATTGCTGATGTACCAGCCACCACAGGGCATCGTATGACCATCGAAACGATAGCATGTACATCATGTCATGAAGGCTTAGAACAAACCATCAGCACCGATACCAATCCTGTCATCGAATCGCCACATGGCGAAACAGAATCCACAGTCGAATCTTCATCCGCCTCTAGCGACACTGTATCGCTATTGCAGGGGTTGATATTAGGGCTTGGATTCGGCATCACAGGCGCGGCGGTATTCATCACCAGAGGAAATAAAAAAGTAGAAGGAGTCAGTCATGAGTAGTGATGCACCCAATGAAACCGAAAATACCCTTGTGGAAGAGGCGGATGATTCTGCACTCATTACACGACGCGAGTTGATGACCCTTTTAATCGGTGCGGGTGCAACAATGGTTATGGCGACGACCCTAGCCGACCCCATTGCCAACCTCGCCAGTGATATTTTAGGCAATCGCCCCAAACCAGCATCCAGCCCCTATCATTGGGTGATGGTGATTGACCTGAGCAAATGCGTTGGCTGTGATTATTGTGTGTATGCCTGCCAAGCAACCAACGATACCAAACCTGATATGCGCTGGAATATACGTGTTGAAGACGAAACACCACAAGGCAACGTTTTTCATGTCACCCGCCCATGCCTGCATTGTCATCATGCGCCGTGCGTGGAGGTGTGTCCTGTTGGCGCAACGTATAACCGCCCTGATGGGTTAGTCGTGATGGATTATGACAAGTGTATCGGTTGTCGCTATTGCCAAACCGCCTGTCCATATGGCGCACGCACATTCAATTGGCTGGATAGAAATGATGAAAATCCGCTTGTGCCAGAATGGGGTCGCCCAGAAGTACCGCGCAGACCGCGTGGTGTGGCAGAAAAATGCACCTTCTGCATTCATCGTATTGATTATGGTTTGGCGAATAACCTGACACCCGGTGTAGACCCCGAAGCCACACCTGCTTGTGTCAATATTTGCCCCGTGAATGCCCGTTTCTTTGGCAACCTAAAAGACCCTAATAGCACCGTTGCCAAAATCATCAACAGCCGTCCGACCTTGCGCTTGCGCGAAGATTTAGGCACAGAACCAAGTGTCTATTATATTCCACCAGAAGGATTATTATAGTATGTCCGCACATGCACACGCAGAAACAGATTTTGTATCGTTGGTCACACCGCCCAAAAAGGGGCGTTTCTCTCCCCTGTTCATCGTTTGGATGGTGGGATTGGTCAGCGCGTTAGGTATTGGATTAGTCTGTGGGGTTTATGTCCTCGTCAATGGTCTTGGTGTTACCAATTTGAATAATGCCTTGCCTTGGGGGTTGTGGATTACGCTGGATTTGTCATCTATCGCACTCGGCGCAGGCGCATTTACCCTATCGGCGGCGGTCTATATTTTTGGGATGAAACAATATGAAGCCATCGCCCGCGCCGCCGTATTGGTGGGGCTATTGGGTTATTCATCGGCGATGCTGGCACTGTTTATAGACATCGGCAGACCAGACCGTTTTTATCATCCCATCATCTATTGGAATGTCCACTCGGTGTTATGGGAAATTACCATGTGCGTGGTGTTGTATAGCACCGTATTGGTGATGGAACTTGTCCCCATCATCATCGAAAGCACCTTTTTACGTAAGTATAAATTCGCCATCAGCCTCAGCCACCGTTTGCATAGTCTGATGCCACTCGCCGCTGTGTTCGGGATGGGTTTATCGCTCCTGCATCAATCCTCACTCGGTGCAACTTACGGCATTTTGACGGCTCGCCCCATTTGGTATTCGCCAAGCGCCCCCGTATTATTCATTTTATCCGCAGTCGCGGCGGGACCCGCGCTCACTTTGCTCGTCACCATTTTGACAGGCAAATTGTTGAATAAACAAATGGTGCCAGACAACGTTTTGAATGGTGTGGCGCGGTTGATTGGGTTTGCATGTTTAGCTTATCTCTATCTCAAATTATGGAGCTGGGCGGCAACCAATTATTATAGCCGTGTGCCAGACCGCGCGTTGGGTGTGGAAGTTTTGGATGCTAATACACCCTATAATTTCACATTCTGGTTTGGTGAGGTGTTATTTGGGGCGCTTGTACCAGCTGTGATTATGCTATGGGGGCGGATGCGCCGTAATCGCAATTTGTTGATGTTGGGCGCATTCATGATTATCGCGGGCTTGGTCATCAACCGTTGGAACGTAACCCTATCCGGTTTCGTCATCCCAATGGATTGGTCGCCTGGTGTACGCGAGGTATTTCCGCTCAACACCTATTCACCCGCATTGGTGGAATGGGGTGTTTCGATTGGTGTGGTGGCGTATAGTTGGTTGGCATTCACATTAGGCGTGCGCTTCTTAAATTTGTATCCCGAAGCACGCCCGCTTCGCAGAAAATCGGTTGCGTCTGTTGCGGTCGTAGATGCGCCCGCACCCGTCACCGAAGCACCTATCGTTGCGAGTGTGGTGGTGGATAACAATCCGGAAGAACCGATTGTATCGCTGAAGGATGATAACCTTACCGATGATATAGATGATGAACATACAGAAACACCACCGCAAAATCCATAAAATCATATAAAATTCGCAGAATTGTAGGGGCTTACCATGGTAAGCC
>JALONZ010000139.1 GCA_025454675.1 Anaerolineae bacterium
CACATTGACCCGCCATATCACGGTAAGGGGATTGGGACGCTTGCTATGCAGTTTATCGAAACGATGCACCCTGCCACCAAATGGTCACTCGACACGCCCATCTATGCCACGCGCAACCAGCATTTTTATGAAAAACTGGGTTATATCAAGGTGGGCGAAACCATAGAAGCGGGTGGATTAGTCTTGTTTTCGTATGAGAAGGTGATATCTTGATATTTATGAGTATTTGATAATCATCAGTTGCATTTGAATCTCCTTTAGTGATATACTACCTAATGAAAATTAGTTTGGCAAAAAAGAGATGAGATAATGCCAGAAGAAAAAAGTGGATATGGATTAGAACGCCTTTTGCACGTTGCAGAAACATTATTTATGGAGCGGGGTTATTCTGCCGTCAAACTCAGGCATATTGCACAAGAATTGGGTATAAAAGAATCTTCTATCTATTATCATTTTCCACAAGGCAAAGAATCTCTTTTTATTGCCGTGATGAATCGCAATTTTGCGCGTCATCACGCGGGCATCAAACAAGCAATCGGCGATGCGGGTGAAGATTGGGTGGCGCAACTTCGTGCTGTTGGACATTGGCTTATATCACAACCACCTATAGATGTGATGCGAATGAGCAAATCTGATTTGCCTTCTATTGATTCAGTGGCATCATTTGAACTTGAAGAAGGCATTTATGAGGCGGTGAATGCACCGATTCGGCAAATTTTGGAGCGTGCGAATTTGCAAGGCAAAGCCAATATCCCAGATTGTGATTTGGTGGCGGGTATTTTTGTCGGGATGGTTTCGTCCATTGACGTGATTAAAGGGGCGTGGAATCCCAAGTCAAAAATGGAGATGGTTGACATTTTAATTGATACTTGGGTCAACGGCTTGGTGTTGAGGCGTTAACTGCTAACCCCTCTCTTTTTTTATCTATTTTATCTAATGAAAATTAGTTAGGTAAATTTTATCAATTGTAGAAAAGGATATGAGATGAAAAGCAAAACGATTTTATATGGTGTGGTATGGATAGTGATGTTTGGGATGATGTATGTTTCGGTGCTGGCTCAATATGATGGAGGAGTTGAAACGCAGTACGTTCAAACATCGGTGCTAAACATCGCCTATGAAGTGCAGGGACGTGCTGATGGCACACCCATTATTTTATTACACGGATTTCCAGATGATATTCGTTCATGGGATGGTGTGATTGAGGGGGTAGTATCGGCAGGGTTTCGCACCTATGCGCCTTATTTACGTGGGTATGGTCTCACATCATTTTTAGAGGATACGACTCCCCGCGTTGGGCAGAATGGCGCATTGGTGCAGGATGTGATTGAATTTGCAGATGCGTTGGGATTATCAACGTTTATATTGGTGGGGCATGATTGGGGCGCACAAGCCGCGCAAGGCGTTGCGGCATTGTATCCGGAACGGGTCACGCATTTGGTCAGTTTTGCGCCGTATTCGCTGACATGGGATGATTATCAACAAGGATTTAACTACCCACAAATTCAAGCCTTGTGGTATCAGAGTGTGTTGAATCAACCGATAGGCGAGGGCATTTTATATGCAGATGCCAAAGGATTTGCGCGGTATCTTTGGCAAACATGGTCGCCATCTTGGGAATTTAGCGATGATGTATTTGAGGCTACAGCCATCTCTTTTATGAACCCCGATTTTGTGCCAGTCGTATTACAAGCGTATCGGGGTAGTTATGGATTGGCATCTAATGACCCACGTTATGATGCTATCGAAGCGCAATTGGCGCAACGCCCGCCCATTACTGTAAATACTACAGTGTTACTTGGTGCTGATGATGGGATTAATATTTTTATGCCGTATATGTTGGAGCAAACCAGCGATTTTAGCGGTGGCTATACCGCTAAGGTATATGATGGGGTGGGGCATTTTATTCACCGTGAAAATCCACAAGTTGTTATTGATGCAATCCTTGCTATTCGTCAGTCATAACCAAATGATGGGGATTTTTCCCCATCTGATATAAACCGTTTATCCGCTACTTTACGAAAGGACTACTATCATGTTAAGTGCAACACATATCATCCACAATGATTCTGCATATCATATTCGCCCTGCCACACCAGCCGATATTCCATTTTTGGCGATGATACAATATGAAGCCTCATTGCCACCCGCCAATTTTTCCTTTTGGGATTATCCGTTAATGGGTTTAGGCATAGATACATTAGCATTCATCGAAACCGTGATGCGACTTAATGCAGGCACATGGGGCAGTGTGAGCGAATTTTTGGTATTAGAGGCAGATGGTGTGCCGATTGCCGCCGCGGCAGGCATTGAAGCCGATGAAGCATTTGCCCGTGGACCTGTTCGCATTAGTGACATTTCTCGGATTGGCTTAGAATTGGGGTGGACACCCGAAACCACACATATATTTCAAACACGGTATGAAAATCAGTGGCAAGACCCACAAGGTAATTTTTTATTGTTGCCCCAATCCAGTTATATCATTGAAAGTGTAGCGGTGATTCCCAATATGCGCGGGAAGGGTGTGATTCAGCCTTTGATGCGTTATATGATAGATAAAGCACGGGCAGATGGTCATGAATTTGTGGGGATTACGGTTGCAAATGGTAATGACCATGCCAAACGTGCTTATGAAAAATTAGGATTTCAGATGTATTTATCATTTGGACCCGCCTTCTTTGGTCAAGAGGGTTTTGGAGGTTATACGAAATACAAACTACCCTTAAATGCCGCTATGTATGAGTGAAATGTAAAATTTCTGTTGAGTTCTCGCATAACCCCTAAAAAATCGTTACAATGATAGGTAATGACCCGCAACAGGGGTTATTTGATTTGCGTATACACTAGATATACGCCTCTGGGATGAGATTTAATTAAGGAAGCGACCACATGAAACAACGGATTGGCGATAGATACGAATTTGACCGCACCACCGACATTATTGGGCGGGGTGGCATGGGGACGGTGTACAAAGGGATTGATATTCAAACCGGACAAATGGTCGCTATCAAACAACTGAAACCCGATATTATCGAAGAAAATCCCGATTTTGTGGAGCGATTCAACCGCGAAGCCGAAGCCTTGCGCCGACTCAACCATCCGAATATTGTGGATGTGTTGGATACGCTGGCGGATGATGATGCCCATTACCTGATTATGGAATATGTGAGTGGCGGGTCGTTGTGGGATGAGATGCAAAAGACCAAACAATTGCCTATCGCCCGTGTGTTGCAAATTGCGCTGGATTTGTCGGATGCGCTCACCCGCGCTCATCGGCTAAAAATTGTGCATCGTGACCTCAAACCCGCCAATATCCTCATCGCTGATGATGGCACGCCTCGCCTCACCGATTTTGGGGTAGCACAACTGAGCGATAAAAGCCGTGTGACGCGCACGGGCGCGGTGGTCGGCACGCTGAATTATTTATCACCAGAAGCCCTCAACGGCGACCCGATTGATGAACGCACCGATATTTGGGCGTTTGGGGTGATGTTGTATGAAATGTTGGCGGGGCATAATCCGTTCCCCGAAGAAAGTGCCACCGCGATGGTGACAGCCATCCTGACCAAACCGATTGCCGATTTGAACGCCTCGCGCCCGGATGTGCCAGCACCGATGACGCGCCTGATTGAGCAAATGCTCATCAAAGACCGCGCCAAACGGATTGATAGCATCCGCAAAGTGGGTAGTGAACTGGAAGATATTATCCGTTATGCCGATAGCGATGCAGAATTGGCGATTGCCATCAACCCCGATTTGCTCGGTCAACACACTGGGCGGTTTGATACCCCAACCCCCAGTTCTAACCCACAAAATACACTATCATCCAACCTGAAACCCGTCACACCATCCAAGCCGATGGTGACGCTGATGAAATCGGATACGGGCGAAGAATATGTGGTCATGCCACGCCGTTTTGCCAACAAATTGCAATTGCTATTTGTCATTGTGCCGATGTTGGCTATCGTGGGCATCCTCATTTTTATTGCCACCCGCCCGCGCCCACAAGAGGGGGATACCAATATCACCGTCATTCGACCAGAACGCGAATTTCCGCCGATACAAGGGGATAATATCGTGGTTATTAACGAAGGGATGTTTGCGCCTATCGCTGAAGATGACTATCCTGTGGCGGTGCTATCGGGCTTCAATCCAGAAGAACAAGATATTGATTTGCAGATGGACATCATTGAATCGTTGCGACAAATTTTGGAGGTGGATATTCCCTATTCCAACATTCGCATCGTCAACGACACGTTTATGATGCAGGTAATCGAATCGGATGCCAATGCCACCGCGTTACCGCAAGCGGTGATTGAAGCCGCATCAACAACACAAGCACCTGTGTTATTGGTTTTACCCGAAGAAACTGAGGATGGATTGCATATTTCCATTCAATTGGGCGAGTTGACCCGCTTCCCCTATAACAATTTTGAGCGTAGTTTGTTGGAACGCATGGTCAATGTGGAGTTATCGGTGAGTTCTGCCAGTGATATTGCGCCATATATCGCGGGGGCATTAGCCATTATTCACAGTGCCGATGGCAATTTATTTGAGTTCATGCGGATGATGACCATCTTGTCACAATTGCCAGAAGGCGATGAAGATATTTTGAGCGCAGGCACAAGTGCTTCTGTGTATGGGTATTTCATCAACTTTTTGAATGATAGCCAACAAGCCTATCAGGACATTGGCACGGCGTTAGAACGCGACGGTGGCAATGCCTTATTATTTATGTATCGCTCGTTGTTGGGATTGCGTGACCTTGATTTTGAAAGCGCGGGCAGTGACCTGACCAGCGCACGGCGCATCGGACCCATCAATTGGACATTCCCCGCCTATGCAGTGGCGACATTTAGTGTTCAAGACCGCCTTGCTGTGATTGAAGCCATATTAACCGTCCGCCCCGATGATTGGTTTGCCTATTCCATGTTGGCAGACCAATATTATAGCGAAAATAATTTGGAAGGCGCACGCGAGGCGCTCGATAATGCCCTTGCGCGTGACCCCCAATTGAATATGGTACATTTGCTGTCGTTTATGGTGGCTGTCCGTCAAGGCAGATTAAGCGATGCGGGCGCATTGCTCAATGACTTGGTAACATTATTCCCAGACCCAAACTTCAGCTATCGGCTGATGCAAGCGACTTTTGGCGAGACCTATGCGGTGAGTATTTTGCTGTATTCCGCACTCGCCAACCTTATCATTGGGCAATATAACCGTGTGATAGATGATACCGACACGATTTTGAGTTTTATCGAAAATCCAGAAGAATTCATTCGTGACACCACCCAATTAAGCATCACCCCAACCCCGAACCCAGATGCGAATACGATGCCGATAGAGATAATAACCGAGGGTGTTCCGTTTTATTACGCATCCGATTTATTCATGATGCGCGGTATGGCGTACTGTTCGGTGATGAATTATGAAGAGGCACTGAATATGTATAATATCGCGTTGGGGATAGACCCCACCAACCACATGCTCCGCTTGCTCCGTGCCGAGATTCACTTTTTGAATGATGACCAACAAGCCATGCAAGCCGATATTGCCCAAGCGATGGGGTTATCGGATGAACTGGATGCGCTGATTACGGATATGATAGGCGATGAGGCAGATATAGCAGAGACGGGCTGTTCGTTATTTTTTGATGTATTGAGCCAGATGGCGCTGGAAAATGAATAGCTAACGTGAGTTGTGGATAACAAATAATGGAGAAAAGATTTTGATCTCAAATGATTTTATGTGGCGGACATACACGCTTCGCGTTAGTCCGCCATTACACGCCTGCCTATTTTGACGGTGTAATGGCTGTACTAGACCCTTTAGGGTCGTATGTCAGCCATTGTATAGATAACAACAATCGTATGAATTTGTTTTCGTTTCTCTATAAGATGGGCAAAATTCGCCAATTGTTCTCGGCAGGCGCTCAAAGCACCTGCCTATTCGCCTTCTGAAAGCCCCGTAAACGGGGCTGACCAGCCGATTTGACGGGGTA
>JALONZ010000140.1 GCA_025454675.1 Anaerolineae bacterium
ACACCATGAATCGGACCCGCACTCACCTCATAATGACCAGAAAAAGCAATATTCGCCTTCTCAATGAGCGGGCGCTCAAATCCGCCAACTGTGCCGATGAAAATCAACGGGGTATCGGGATGATTAGCTTGTATGGACTCTACGACTGCTAGTGCGGGGTACAGATGACCGCCTGTTCCCCCCGCCGCTATAATCATTCGCACGGGCATTTCTCCGTTCTGGTGAATTTTCTTTGATAATGGTCTGTCGTTGCACCGCTAATAATAACCCAACTCCTGCTAAAATCACCACCAATGATGACCCGCCAAAACTGATGAGGGGCAAGGGTAGCCCCGTAGCAGGCACAAGGTTGGTCATAACCGCGATATTCAACACCGCTTTGGATGTGACCCATATCGTCACCCCAGAGGCGATGAGTCCGCTAAACGCATCGGTGGCGCGTCTGGCAATCTGAAAACCGCGTATGCAAAACACAAGATACACCCCAATCACAATAACCGCGCCAATCACCCCAAATTCCTCGCCAATTACGGCAAAAATACTATCGGTATGCGGGGCAGGCAAACCTTGAAATTTACTTTGCCCCGTCCCCAATCCTAATCCACTCCATCCACCATAATAAATGGCGATGAGGGCTTGTTGGGTGTGCCAACTGGCTTGTGTCGGGTCAGTGATACCCGCCATATACGAATCAATACGGTCTTTGGCATAGGGGAAGAAGGGCAAAATGAGCATCCCCGCCAAAAGCAGTGTGCCTAACACAATCCCCACTTGGCGCATATTCGCCCCCGCCAAAAAGAACATGATGCCCGATGTGATGAAAATGGTCACAGCCGTACTCAGGTCTGGCTGAATAACGACCAACCCCGTTACAATGCCAACCAGCACCAAAAAGGGTAACAAGCCATAGGTAAAACTTCGCACGCGGACATTTTTTGACCCCATCCACGCCGCCATATAAATGATAATCGCCAGTTCTGCGAATTCACTGGGTTGAAACCGCCCATTGATGAGCGCACGCCGCGCCCCAAACGTATCATCCCCAAAAATCAACACTGCAATCAAAAAGCTAATCGCCATCAGCATCACAATCAACGCGATTCGGCGGATAAACCGCAAATTTGTGCGCGAGAAGATGAACATCGTCGCCACACCGATAATCACATTTTGAATATGGCTAAATAGCACTCGTGTTTCGCTACCAAATTCTGCCAAACTCCAGTCGAAGGTGGCACTATACACCATCATCAGCCCCAGCGCGAGGAGCATACCTGTAACGATGAGCATTGGCTTATCGAGGGTGTTCCAAAAAGTGAGTTTACGCTCCACGACGGTACGTGTGCCAGCATCCACCATACCGCGTTTGGGACGAATGGGTTCTAATGCAATGGGCAAATCATCATCAATAAATTGTGGGACAGTTTGGTCAGTCATCAAAAATCCCTTATAAATCACTTGTGTAAGGGCGCAACATGTTGCGCCCTTGCGTTAACAAAGTTTTATCATTATAACGCCATCACCAACTTGCGGAAATGTTCACCCCGCTCGGCAAAATCTTGATACGCATCATAACTGGTGCCACCGGGCGAAAGTAACACCACATCACCCGATTGTGCCAATTTTTTTGCCAATTCAACCGCCTCATCCAATGTTGTAACACGGGTCACATGATTGGCATGACCAAATATTTTTTTGGTCGTCTCTACTACTATATCACCATCCCGCCCAAACGCGATAATGTGACGGGCTTTTTGGCGTGCTAAAGTGAGCATTTCATCCCAAGGGAGCTTTTTATCTGCCCCACCTGCAAGCAAAATAATCGGCTCAGTATAACTTTGGAGTGCCGCCACAACCCGTTCTGGCGCGGTGGCGATGCTATCATTCACATACGTCACCCCATCCAACACGCGCACCGTCTCTAGGCGATGTTCGACAGGCTTAAAGGCTTTAATCGTCTCGGTCATCACCTCTGGCGATACCCCGCCCGCGCCGGCAATGGCACACGCCGCCAATACATTCAACACATTGTGTTCACCCCGCAGGGGAATGTCGGATGCCTCGCAAATGATATGCGGTTCACCATCGGGGCTACAAATCCCCGTCACCGCCAACCGACTGCCAATCATAAACGCGCCATCACTGACGATTTCACGTTGGCTAAACCATGCCAAATGCCCTTTCACGACCGGTTCTAATAAGCGGGTGGTCATGTTATCGCGCCCCAAAATCGCAATATCATCCGCCGTCTGATGCCCGATGATATTGGCTTTGGCGCGAATGTATTCTTGCATCGTGCCATGTCTATCCAGATGATTCGGGGTGATGTTCAAAATTGCGCCAATTTGTGGGCTGGTGAAGCATAATTCCAATTGAAAACTAGACAGTTCCATCACCACCTGATGTTGTGGACGGATGCCCATCATCACATCCAGCAACACATTGCCAATATTACCACCCACCCATGTGTTCATACCCATATTTTTGCACATCTGCCCCACTAAGGTGGTGGTGGTGGTTTTGCCCGCGCTCCCTGTGATGCCGATAATGGGGGCAGGGCATCGCTCGATGAATAATTGGGCATCGTTGGTGATAGGGATGTTGCGTTCACGCGCTTCATGTAAAAAGGGAATATTGAGTGGTACACCACCCGATACACAAATCATATCCGCCAAATTGAGTAATTCGCTCGGATGCCCACCCAACACAAAACTCACACGCGGAAAATCGTCTATCGAAACATCCAACTGTTCGGCTTCGCGTTTGTCGGTGACAATCACCCGCGCCCCTGTACTAGGCAACCAACGGGCAAGGGCTTGACCCTGACGGGCAAATCCGACAATCACAACACGCCGTCCATCTAAAATTTCGCTACCAATACCTTTTGAGAACATATTTTATCTCTTTTTATAATATTCAGTCTACCTCAAACAACCTCACCCCTAAATCCCCTCTCCAAACAGAGAGGGGACTTCAAACCCACCCATAAAACAAATTTCTCCCCCTTCTCCAATATGGAGAAGGGGGTCGGGGGGATGAGGTTAAAAGTTACATGTCACAAAATGGCTAATGCCACCCCAACCATCGCCGATAAAATACCAACCAGCCAAAAGCGTTGCACGACTTGGGTTTCACTCCATCCGCCTTTTTCAAAATGATGATGCAAGGGTGCCATGCGGAATAAGCGTTTATCCACACCCAAAAAGCGCCGACTCCATTTTGCCGAATACACCTGTAAAATCACCGACAAAATTTCTGCGACAGGCACAATGGCAATGATGGGCAACAACAACCATTGCCCGGTCATCAAGGCAACCGTCCCAAGCGCCGCCCCCAATGGCAACGAGCCAATATCACCCATAAATAATTGGGCAGGGTGCGCGTTATACCACAAAAACCCAAAACACGCGCCAACCATCACAAAGCACAATTGTACGAGATAGATTTGACCCTGCAAATAAGCAATCACCCCATACGCCGCAAATGCGCTGGCGGTGATAATGCCCGCCAAACCATCCAAGCCATCGGTAAAATTCACCGCGTTGGATGTTCCGATGATGATAAACATGGCAATTGGGATAAAAATAATCGGGTGCAATGGGATGACCACAGGCAACAACGGGATTCGCATTTCATTGGCAAACGAAAACCCACCTTCATATAATGACATGACCGCCGCCACAAATCCCGCAAGGATGAGCTGACCCAAAAATTTGGCGCGGGGAGAAATGCCTTCACCAATCGCGCCAAATGACCGCCGAATCCCTTCCCAATCATCAATGCCACCCAAAATGGCGAATCCAATCAGCACCAAAATGGGCAAAAAAGTGCTTGCACCCGCGCCTGTCTGAACAACCCGCGCCAAATTGAGCGCAACGACAATCAACACCACGGGGACGATAATCATAATTCCGCCCATCGTGGGCGTGCCAATTTTTTTCTGGTGCATCACTGCTAACGCATCGCGCACTTTTTTACCAATCCCCAATCGTTTGAGGATGGCAATGAATGGCTCACCCCAAATCACACATAATACAAAGGTCACACCGCCCATCGTGAGCGCCAATGATAAACCGCCTGCGGTCATAAGATTATCCCCCTGCTCCTGTGTTTTCGGTAACTAATTTTTGTCGTGTTTCATCGTTGGGGATTTCCAGCAAATACACCAAGCGCGAAGTCATCCGACTGAATATCGGCGCGACCACCTGACTCGCCCAACGCCCATTTTTGGGGCGGTCTAATTTGATGAGGATGCTCACCTGTGGGTCATCGGCGGGCAAAAATCCGACAAATGACATGATATACGCATCAGTTTCATAGCCGACAGGTGTCCCAATTTCTGCCGTACCGGTTTTGCCTGCAATCGTATACCCAGGCACACGCGCCGCCTCATCCAACCCAACATTCACCACATCCACCATCATCTGAGTAACAATGCGTGCCGTTTCTTGGCTGATGGTGGTCGTGCCGAGTGGCATGGGGCGCGATTCATAAATTTTATCCCCATCCACAATTTGATGTACCACACGCGGTTGCATCATCACCCCGCCGTTAGCAATCGCGTTCACCGCCACCAACATCTGCAACGGGGTGATAGATAACCCCTGCCCAAAGCTATTCGTACCCAAGTCGCTTTCACTCCATTGACCACTCAGGTCATCGGGTGTCCGCAAAATACCTTGCTGTTCGCCTTGCAAATCCACCCGTGTGAGGCTACCAATACCAAACCGATTGAGCATCTCATAAAACAATTCCCAACCCATTTCTTGGGCAATAGTTGCCGTGCCAATATTGAGCGATTCGACTAAAATGCGCCGTGTATCTACAATGCCATGCGCCTGTCTATCCCAATTTTGGATGCGAATCCCCCCCATTTCGAGCGTCCCTTGGTCATTATATGTCCAGTCAGGGGTGATGGTGTTTGTTTCGAGGGCGGCGGCAACCGTAACCACTTTGAACACCGAACCGGGTTCAAATAACCCACTAATGGCAGGGTTTTGGAGTTCTAATGGATTTTTGACATCAAAATAAGTATTGGGGTCGAATGATGGATAACTCGCCATGCCCAAAATATCACCTGTGCGCGGGTTCATGACAATAATCGTGCCACCTGTCGCGCCTGTTTCGGTGATAGAGCGTTGCAATTCGGCTTCGATGAGAAATTGCACATTGCGGTCAATTGTCAAGACGAGGGTCGCTCCGCTATTCAACACGCCCGTATCTTGTGGCAAATCGAATGGGATGTTACTCACGGCGCGGTCACGGGCTTGCCCTGCTAATTCGCTTTGATAATACCCCTCCACGCCATAATTCCCGCGTGAATCTTCGCCGATACCATTCACAAAGCCGATGACTTGCGCCCCCAACGGTCCCTGGGGGTACACACGGCGTTGCACCCGTTCCACTTCGATGCCAAAAATATCCAATTCACGCACCTGATACCATGTTTCGGGGTCTACCGTCCCTAATGGCACCCAAACCGCGCCCCCTGTGAGCAATTCAAACATTTCCAGTTCATCCCGTCTCAAAATCCGCGCAAGGTCGCTGGCGATTTTGGTCTTATTCGAGACAATCCCTGGGCTAATGCCAATCCGATATAACAGTGTGTTCACGGCTAAAGGATTACCGTTGCGGTCATAAATTTCACCGCGCGGACTTTCGATACGCTCAATCCGTCCGGAATTGGCATCGCGCATCAATTGAAATTCGGCTTGCACACGCGGGTCAGTTGGAAATTGAAATGAGATGATTCGTAATAATAACACCGCACACAATACAATCACGCCAATGAGGACAAGTGGCGCACGTTGGCGCAAAATGGTTTGTTGATTCGGGAATTGGGCTTGTGTCGCCATAAAAATTAGCCTCCGCTCGATGAGCCATTGATACTATCGAGAATCGCTTGCAATTGTGTCCCTGCCCAATCGCCAAAGGTTTGGTTATAGAGGGGCGGTTCTTCGGTTTGCGTGGTGATAGGGGCAACGGT
>JALONZ010000141.1 GCA_025454675.1 Anaerolineae bacterium
CGACACCCCTCACCTATGCCAAACGCCTGAGCGATATGCTCGGTGGGGCGCAAATTTATTTTAAGCGTGAAGATTTGGCGCATACGGGCGCACATAAAATTAATAATGCGCTCGGTCAGGCATTGCTGGCTAAACGCATGGGTAAAAAGCGTGTCATCGCCGAAACAGGCGCGGGTCAGCATGGGGTTGCATCCGCCACTGCATCGGCGTTGCTTGGGCTGGATTGTCATGTGTATATGGGCAGTGTGGATATTGCCCGTCAGCGCCCGAATGTGTTCCGCATGAAATTATTGGGCGCAGAAGTGATTCCTGTCGAAAGTGGGAGCAAAACACTCAAAGATGCCATTAATGAAGCCATTCGAGATTGGGTGACGAATGTCCAAAACACATTTTATCTGCTTGGTTCGGCGTTGGGTCCACATCCGTATCCGATGATGGTGCGCGATTTTCAGAGTATTATCGGCATTGAGGCACGCGGTCAAATTTTGGAGATGGCTGGGCGTTTGCCTGATGTGTGTATTGCTTGTGTGGGTGGTGGGAGCAATGCCATTGGCTTGTTTCATGCGTTTCGGGATGATGAGCATGTAGACCTAATCGGTGTAGAAGCAGGTGGATATGGCATTTTGGGCGGGCAACATGCCGCACGATTTGCCGACCCCAATATCGGGCGGGTTGGTGTGTTACAAGGCACGCGCTCATTCGTCATGCAAACACCAGAAGGTCAAATAGTGAATACACACAGCATTTCGGCAGGACTCGATTATGCGTCTGTGGGTCCGGAACACGCCTATTTGCGCCAAACGGAACGCGCCTATTATACTTATGCGACGGACGAAGAGGCATTATCGGCATTACAAACCCTCAGCCAAAATGAAGGGATTATCCCCGCGCTCGAAAGCGCCCATGCGGTGGCAGAAGCCATCAAACGCGCCCCAACCATGCCCAAAGAGAGTATTCTATTGGTGAATTTATCGGGGCGTGGCGATAAAGATTTAGATACAGTCATGTCCGCTATTGGTGATGAGTCTTAGAAAAGAGGTGGAATATGCCCCCTGGAATGGTATATGACCCCAAACTTGGCAAAATGGTGCCAGACCCGAACCTGACACCCGAAGAAAAACGCAAAATTGAGCAACAGCGCAAAGCCCAGCAACAAGCAGAAAAAGCCGCCAAACGTGCGCTCCGCAAAAAACGGAAGGGCAGTTGTGCATCACGCTTATTCACCATATTTATTTTGCTCGTTCTGATTATTGCTACGCCACTTTTGATTGGTTATGTGTATCAACTGGCATCTGCGCCCAACGAAAATTTCACCCCATTGGGGCAAATTGTCTCTGTCCCAATGGATAACGGCACATATAACATGCACCTGCATTGTATTGGTGGGGGTAGCCCAACCGTGATTTTGGATGCCGATATTGGGGCATGGTCAATTCATTGGGAAGATGTGCAAACCGAAATTGCCAAATTCACTCGCGTATGTAGTTATGACCGCGCTGGGTATGGTTGGAGTGACCGCAATCCTGCCCCGCGCACGGTGCAACGCATGGCGACTGAACTGTATTTATTGCTCCAAGCCGCAGAAATTAGACCGCCGTATGTGTTGGTGGGGCATGGTGCATCGGGCATGACGGTGCGTGCCTTCACCCAAAGTTTTCAGGATGATGTGGATGGGATTATTTTGGTGGATAGCCTGAGTGAAACGTTGCTCAATCCCTATCCTGCTACCCTCAGTCAGCAAATCACATTTTACCGACTGGCAGAATTTTTTGCCCCGTGGGGGACGGTGCGCTTGGTTGACCAAGTGGCGGGGTATGATAATTGGTTGTTGCAAGGTGCAAGCCTTAGCCCAGAGTTGAAACCTGTTTTCCGCGCGGGATATTATAAGCCTGCTTATTGGGAAACCGCGTGGGCAGAATTGGACGGGCTGAAATCTGCGCCGTCAGAATTGGCTGATATTGGCGGGTTGGGTAATAGACCGTTGGTGGTCATCATTGCCACCGACCGCCCTAATAATAGCTTCCCTGTGGCAAATTTCCCCGCGCCGAATGTCAGTTATGATGCCCAACAAGTGTTGGCGCGGATGTCTACGGATAGCGAAATTGTTGAGGCACAAACCGCCCATTATGTGCATTTGCAAAATCCGACCTTGTTCGTGATTGCGGTGCAAAATGTGGTGGAGCAGGCGAGATGATATCTTGGGACGACATACGCTTCGCTAGTCGTCCCTTACACACAACCTACTTTGTAATGGCGGACTAGAGGCTTGCCTCGTATGTCCGCCACAAACAACCGATAAACTGCTTTGGATTCATTTCTGCAAACAGGAGACGACATTTTTGACACACTCATCACACGGGCTTCCCGCCATAGAAGCCATGTTCAACACAGCAAAAGCACAAAACCGTGCCGCATTTTTGCCATTTTTCACCATCGGCTATCCCACTTATGATGAATCTATTCACATTCTGGTCGAAATGTCCAAATTAGGTGTGGACGGGTTTGAGATTGGCATTCCATTCAGCGACCCATTGGCTGATGGCGCGGTCATCCAAGCATCCAGCCAAGTGGCATTAGATAATGGCATCACCCCCCAACATGGACTTCAAGCCGTGCGCGATTTGCGGGCGCGTGGTGTGCATCAACCCATCATGATATTCAGTTATATCAATCCGTTATTGGCATACGGCGCGGAACAATTTGTGCGTGATGCCAAAGATGCGGGTGCAGATGGGTTCATCATCCCCGATTTGCCCCCCGAAGAGGCACATTTATTTGCTGAATGTGAAAAGTTGGATATGGCGCTGATTTTTTTCATCGCGCCGACCAGTAATCCAGAACGCATTGCATTGGTCACAAAACAATCCACCGGCTTTTTATATGTCATCTCGGTGATAGGTATCACAGGCGCACGCGATAGCTTGCCAGCAGATTTACAGGCGTTTATCGCCCGTGTACGCACTCAAACCGATAAGCCGTTGGTGTTGGGATTTGGCATCAGCAAGCCCGAACAGGCACTTCAATTGCATGGCTTGGTGGATGGATTCATCGTTGCCAGCGCCCTCATCCGCGCTCATCAAAATGGGACATCGGATGATGTTTTGGCGCTTGCAGGTGCATTGAGAGGAGCAACATCGTGATTCGTGGGGTACGTGGTGCAATTACCTGTGATGCCGACACTGAAGAAGCCATTATTGAAGCGACTGTCGAAATTTTAAGCGCGTTGATAACCGCCAATGACCTGAAAGAAGATGATGTCGCCAGCATTTTTTTTACCACCACATCCGATTTAACTGCCGCCTATCCCGCGCGGGGCGCACGGCGGTTGGGATGGACAAAAACCGCCCTCATGGGTGGGGTGGAAATGGATGTGAAAGGGAGTATACCGCGGTGCATCCGCATTTTGATTCATTGGAACACAGATAAATCACAATCAGAAATCAAGCATGTTTATTTACGGGATGCGGTCAAATTACGCCCCGATTGGAGCGAGAATAAATGATTATCCTCATGCAACCCAAAGCCACTGCCAAACAAGTGGCGGACATCATCGCCCAAGTGGAGGCGGATGGATACCATCCCCATCTGAATGAGGGTGAAAATGCTAAAATTATTGGCGTGGTCGGTGAAAGCCCAACACCGTTCAATACGGCGAAATATGAAAGTATGGCGGGTGTGGCAAATGTCCGCCGCATCAATACCCCCTATAAACTCGCCAGCCGTGAATTGCATCCCAAAGATACGCTTGTCCCCCTCAAAGGGAATATGGTGGGGGGCAAAAAATTATTTTTGATTGCGGGTCCGTGTTCTGTTGAAAGTCGGGAACAAATCATCGAGACGGCGCACGCGGTCAAAGAGGCAGGTGCAATGGCATTACGCGGAGGAGCATTCAAACCGCGCACATCTCCCTATAGTTTTCAGGGACATGGCGAAAAAGGCTTGCAATGGTTGGCTGAAGCGCGTGAAGCGACTGGATTACCCATCGTCACCGAAGTGATGGACTCGGCACTCGTGCCGATGGTGTGTCAATATGCCGATGTGTTGCAAATTGGGGCGCGGAATATGCAAAATTTTGCGCTACTCAATGCCGTTGGTGAGAGTCAACACCCTGTTTTGCTCAAGCGTGGGATGAGTAGCACGATTGAAGATTTACTGATGTCGGCGGAATACATCCTCGCACATGGCAACAATCGGGTGATGTTGTGTGAACGGGGCATCCGCACATTTGAAAAATATACACGCAATACGCTGGATATTAACGCCGTGCCAGTCCTCAAACATCGCACGCATTTGCCCATATTCATAGACCCTAGTCATGGGGTGGGGTATAGCGAATATGTCCCCGCAATTGGCTATGCGGGTGTGGCGGCGGGCGCGGATGGCGTGATTATTGAGGCGCATCTCGACCCAGAAAATGCGATGTCGGACGGACGGCAAAGCCTGACCCCGCACGCCTTAAAAAATATGATGGAGACGATTCGCAAAATTGCGGGGGCGCTAGGGCGCGAGGCATAAATATGGGTTCTTCATTTCGGAGTGAACGACTGACCATCTTCGGACTCGGATTAATGGGTGGGTCTTTGGCGCTTGCGTTGCGTCCCTATGCCCAAACGATTGTCGGCATAGACCCCAACCCCAAAACACTGGCTTATGCCCTCGAAAAAGGGATTATTGACGAAGGCACAGACGAATTGGTCGCAGGGGTGCATGGGGCGGATACGGTTATTTTATGTGCGCCTGTGCGGATTATTTTGGATGTGGTCAAGCATCATATCGGGACATTTTTGCGGTCTAATACCCTGTTGATTGATATTGGTAGCACCAAAGCCGATATATGCGAAGCGATGGGACGCTTGCCGATTGGGATTCATGCCATCGGCGGACATCCCATGACGGGCAAGGAGCGCAGTGGCATCGAGGTTAGTGATGCCACTTTATATCATGGCAAACCGTTTGTGTTATGCCCCACACGGCGCACCACACCCGCCACCCGTCACCGCGCCCTCTCGTTTGTCCAAGCGATTGAAGCCTTGCCGATTGAAATGGATGCCCAACGGCATGATAGAGTGGTGGCGACAATCAGTCATGTGCCGTATTTGTTGAGCGCGGCGCTCATGGCGACTGCATCGCAAGAGGCACAATATGATGAGGCGATTTGGACATTGGCGGCGGGCGGTTTTCGGGATACAACCCGTTTGGCGGGGAGCGACCTGACCATGATGAGCGATATTATTGGCACAAATCGGCAAGCCATCGCCGTGTTATTAGCCAATTTTCGGGTACAATTAGCCCTTTTAGAATCTATGCTACTTAGTGAAGATGAAATCAGCCTACAACGTGCGCTCAAGCCTGTGCGCGAGGCACGGCTAAAATGGGCGAAATATTATGAAAAGAAGTGAGGACAATTCATGCACAATACAAAATTAATTTTGCGCCCCACAAATGCCCTCAAAGGCTCAATTACTGTCCCTGGTGATAAATCATTGTCGCATCGTGCGGTGATGTTTGGCGCATTGGCAGATGGTGTATCGCAAGTGCGCGGTTGGCTACCTGCGGGGGATACGGAAGCATCGCTGGCATCCATTCGCGCATTAGGGATTCAGATAGACCGTCATGATGCGACCACGCTCACCGTACACGGCGGAAAATTCACCCCGCCCACCGCGCCGTTGAATTTGGTCAACGCAGGGACGGGGATTCGCCTTTTGGCGGGGATTATGACAGGGCAACCTTTCGCATCGGTACTAGATGGGAGCGAACAATTGCGCCGCCGTCCCATGAAACGCATTATGGAGCCGTTGAGGATGATGGGCGCGAATATCAACGCCCTAAATGACCGCGCTCCGTTGCATATTTCACCCGCTCACCTGACAGGGATTGAATACGCCATGCCAATGGCAAGCGCACAGGTCAAAAGTGCTGTGATTTTGGCGGGATTATTCGCCAAAGGGACGACCACCGTGATTGAACCCGGTCCCG
>JALONZ010000142.1 GCA_025454675.1 Anaerolineae bacterium
GATTTCCGAATGTCTATAATCCGGTCGCGCAATCTGTCTATGTGATACGCATGACTTCGATTGCGATGGGTTTCCTAACGCTCATCGGGTGTGTGTTGATATTTAGAGTCGTATTTCCAAAATCGGGCAGTTTGCGCCTTGTCGCATTGGGAAGTGTAGCATTTTGGCCCCAATTCAATTATATCAGTAGCGTCATGAATAATGATAATCTGGCGATTTTAGGGGTCACATACGCCATTTTAATGATGCTGTATATTTTACGTGACCAAGCCAATTGGAAAAACACAATCCTGTTAGGCATTTTTTCAGGAATAGCCGTTTTATCAAAAGCCAATTCGCTGACAATGGCTGTCCCGATTGCCGTCACATTACTCCTCACACGCACCCATATCAAATATTGGGTGACCATTTTTATGATTACATTGGCGATTGGCGGGTGGTGGTATATCCGCAATATTGCCATTTATGGCGACCCAACCCTACTGAGCGTCGTCCCCCTTATTCCGGGGACACAATCTATCACCCCCGATGGCAGTTTTTCATTGCAATATGCTTTGCAAAACACCGTTTTCATCTACGAAACATTTTGGGCAAGATTTGGTGGCGGGGCAGTTGCAATTGGCAACGAATTATACTTTTACTTCAATGTGCTGACGGTGATTATGTTGGCTGGAGGCGCGTTCTGGGGTGTAAAATCACTCATGTCCTTCAAAAAGAATCCACCAACCCCGCTTCGTGTTCAGATAACACTTGTCTTGATAACATTTGCCATCTGTTTACTTGGAGCAGTGTTTTATTTTGCTGGCAAACATTGGGGGAATAATCTAGGGCGTTATCTTATCCCATTCATATCTTTCTTGGGGATTAGCATATCCATCGGAATTTGTGTATGGATACCCGCAAAGCTGAGGCAGATGCTGGTTTTCCCGATATTAATCATCATGTTCAGCGTGAGCGCGTCTGCCCTATTCCGCTATTTTGTCCCTGCCTACCAAGTCGCACCCGTCCCAGAAACCATAGATTATCCGCTATCTTATCGCTTTGGCAATGTGGCAGAACTCATCGGCATGTCACCGACTTTTCCGCGTGCCTTACCCGGTGAAAAAATTCAAATCACACTCTATTGGCAGGCATTAGCCCCTGCCGATGATAAGTTACGGGTGGCACTCCATTCTGCCCAAACGGATGTGGTCAGGCGTGATAGTTACCCTGGCGCAGGTAATTTGCTCGCCAGTGATTGGGTAGCGGGGCAAACATGGGCAGAAACCTATTGGGTCAGCATCCCTGATGATGCGCCCACACAAATTAGCGATATTTTAATTGTCAAATTATATGATGGCGAAACTTTAGCCGAATTGCCCATCGTTGGGCGCGATGATATACCGGTTACTGTCGCCAATATCGGCACAATTGCCATCAATGCACCACCCACCCAAACAAATATTGCTTATCGGTTGGCGGATAAAATCGGCTTCACACAACCCGTCACCACCATTCAAGATAATGCGGTTGAAGTGTGTCTGTCATGGTCTGCGCTCCAATTCCCAGAGGGGAATTACAATGTGTTCGTTCATATCCTCAGCCCAGAGGGGCAACTCATTGACCAATATGATGCCGCGCCGATGAATAATCGTTATCCCACAGGTGGTTGGCGCGAAGGTGAACGGATAGATGAATGTGTGACAATTTCGTTGGAAAAACTCACTACGGATGATTTTATAGTTGGCTTAGGCATGGTAGATGGCATCACATTTGCCCGCTTACGGATGACCAAAACCGATGGGTCACATATCCAAAATGATATTCTACTCATCCCCATGAGGCGGTCGTGATGCGTGTCGAAGAAATTTTAGACCGCGATACGTGGAACAATGCGCTCAGGCAATTGCCCTATGCCCATATTTTGCAATCATGGGAATGGGGTAGTTTTAAGCACATCACCACAGGCTGGCAACCGACCCGCCTCGCGTTTTATGATGATACTCATCACATTGTGGCGATGGCGAGCATCCTCACACGACGCATTGCCTTTTTGCGCGTGATGTATGTCCCCAAAGGCGCAGTTTTGGCGTATGAAGATGAATCGCTCCGCAATGGTGTGTTGGATTACCTGAAACAATTCGCCAAAAAGCGCATGGCGATTTGGCTGAAAATTGACCCTGATGTGCCAATTGCAACTGGCGTACCCAATACACCCGAAGATAAACTCATTCCTACAGGGCAATCGCTCAAAGCGCATTTATCCGAAACAAATTGGCGTTTTTCTGATGACCAAGTACAATTTCGCAACACCTTAGTCATTGACCTCTCGCGTGATGAAGAAACACTCCTCGCAGAGATGAGCCAAAATACGCGCCGAAAAATTCGTACCGCCGAAAAAAAAGGCATCATCATCAAAAATGCGACCCTAGACGACTTGCCCATTTTATACGATTTGTATCGGGTAACAGGCGAGCGTGACCACTTTTTAACCCGTCCACCCGCTTATTATGAACGGGCATGGCGCGATTTTATGGTGGCAGGCTTGGCACACGCGCTGATTGCCTATGATGAGAATACCCCCATCGCGCACATCATTTTATTCCACTTTGGGCGCAAATGTTGGTATTTTTATGGCGCATCTAGTAACCTATCGCGTGAGAAAATGCCGAATTACCTGCTCCAATGGGAAGGGATGAGATGGGCAAAAGCGCAAGGCTATGCGCTATACGATATGTGGGGCGCTCCGAATGATTTCATCGAATCTGACCGACTATGGGGCGTATATCAATTCAAACAAGGTTTTCGGGGGGAGGTGGTGCGTCATATCGGCGCGTGGGATTATGCCCCCTATCCGCCCCTGTATTGGGCATATACCCAAGCGATGCCCCGCATGATGGGTTTTATACGGCGGATTCGGCACGGCAAATCATCATCAACCACGAGTGAAAATGAGGAATGAGCATGGACAATCGGATTATCCGCACAAATGGCATCGGCATGAATGTGATGGTGACAGGCGACCCCAAAGGCAAACCCGTGATTTTATTACACGGCTTCCCCGAATTTTGGTATGGGTGGCGGGCGCAAATTCAACCCCTCGTGGATGCAGGATTTTATGTGTGGATACCCGACCAGCGCGGTTATAACCTGACCGATAAACCGCACAACCTGAGTGATTATCGCGTGGATGAATTGGTGCTGGATGTAGTCGGATTGCTCCGCGCCACAGGGCATGAAAAAGTTAATATTGTTGGGCATGATTGGGGCGCAATGGTGGCGTGGTGGTTGGCTTTATTGCATCCGGAATATATCCAAAAATTAGTCATTATGAATGTGCCACATCCCAAAATATTCGACCAAACCTTGCGCCGTGACCCGCGCCAATTCGTCAAAAGTTTATATGCGGGCTTTTTTCAATTACCATTTTTGCCAGAAACATTATTCACCGCGCTCAATTCGGGGATTATGCTCCGTTACTTAAAATTCAATTCGCGCAGGGGCAGTTTTAGCGATGCAGATTTGGCAGAATATCAAAAAGCATGGTCACAAAAAGGCGCACTCACCGCCATGTTGAATTGGTATCGGGCATATGTCCGCCAAGCCCCCACCCCGCCCGATGATTGGCAGGTCAAACCACCCACGCTGATGATATGGGGCAAGCACGACACCTATCTCAGCCACCGCATGGCACAACCGAGCATCGAATTGTGTGATGATGGACGGCTAGAACTATTAGACGCAACCCATTGGGTACAACATGATAAGGCAGATGATGTAAATCGGTTGCTGGTGGAATTTTTGGGGGTAGAATAAAACAATTTGTAGTATATATAGGAGCGCATCATGCCCATCATCGGGATTATTTTGGGATTAGCCTGTTTGACATCTGGCATCGGATTCTGGACAAATATCCCGAATCAATTGGACATCGGCACCATTTTTTCATTCCGTTTTGAGACACTCATCCGCCCCGCCATAGATTCAGGGCAAATTAATTTAATTGTGTTGGGCATTTCGAGCATCATCCTCATTCTATCGAGCGCGGTCTTGTTGGCGCTAACAAGTCAGTGGTTAGCCAAGAAAATCCCATTCAGCCTTTTCACGCTTCTGATGATTGCGATGGTGGTTGGTATGTTGGTCGGTTTGATTGGTGGTGGCATCATCGGCGGGGGTGTTGCGGGCATCGGTGGCAGTTTAATTGGCATGTTGGGCGGTGGGGTCGGTGTTGGGACAACAATTATCATCGTTTTTCGCGTGGAAAAATATGTGACAACTCACCCAGAGACATATCTCCCCCGTTTTCAGACGATTTGCCTATCGGCATTTGGGGCGATATTGGCGGGTGGGGTGTTGGTGATTGTGTTTTGATGAATAAAAATGGCGGATATACAGACTCACATGAGCAGGTGAGAATATCTTGCAAATACAATTTATATGTCCGAGACATAAACAACCTCTGGCAAAATATAGGGACGCAATTCCGGACGCAAATCTTCTTCGGGGATAAGGTCTATTGAAACACCAAATAACCTTTCTAAAAAATTCCACGCATCCATCCAATTACGCCATGTGAAGGGGGTCATAACGAACAGCAAATCTATATCACTATGGGATTGTTGTTCATCACGCACATAAGACCCAAACACCCCAATTTTGGTGATGCCCATCCCCTGTAATTCATGCCAATGCTGATGCAAAATATCTAATATGCTATCTTTTGTCCATATTGGATTGATAATATCCATCATTTTTGCTCCTCATGTGTCATTATATATCAAAAAATGGCGGATATATGCGTGAAGCACACATCCGCCACTACAAGATGCCTATTTTGAGGGTTTACAAAAGCACCCCCATCCCCAACCCTTCCCCCGCTTCGTAGAGGAAGGGCATAAAACAAAAACGGGGTTTATTCCCCCTCTCCAAGCCTTTGGGGAGGGGGTTAGGGGGTGGGGTTATAAGATTTAATCCGCAGGCAACACGGTGAATGTACTCCCTGCCCCGCGACCATACACATCGGGGAAGTAGAATTCATACCCAATCGGCGGAATCACGTTATACACCCCTTCCAAGCCCGGACGAATCGTATACACAAATTCGTATGTACCCGCAGGCAAATAAGTCGCGCTCAGAATCGCTTTTTCGTCATAGAACTGGATGTTGCTGAAATACCACCAACCCCACCCACGACTGAGCGGGCTATCCAAATTCAATTCTGGACGTGTGCCATTTTGTTGGCTGGTGAGCAAATTCGGATTCACTGCCTCCGCGCCTGCTGGGAACGGGTCTTCAATCGTCACATAATGCAGGCTGTTGGGGATGATAATCGTCAAGCGCACCCGCACCAATTCGCCAATGCGTGCTTCGGTGATGGGGGTATTGGTCTCATCATCCGCCAGTGTATAACGCCGATTGATGATGATGCCTCTATCCAACGGTTCAACTTCGCTCACAGGCAGGTTCACGCGCAGATACGCCGTATAATACAAGTTGCCTGTGCCGTCTGTGCGGTCAAAGACGATGGTGTTGGCTTCACCGCGCAACATATCCGCCACTTCAACAATCATGGTTTGTTCGGTGGTCACATTTTCGGCGGTGATGGATTGACTGGTGAGTTCTTCGCCGTTGAAGCTGACGGTATAATCATAATCACCCTTCAATTCTTGCGAGACGACCATCCAATCGGTGAGTGCCATCAGTGACCATGCTGTTTCTTGAGTCGTAGACCACGCATCAGCGCGGCGCATAACCATCAGGTAACGCACAACACTGGGGATGAGTTCGTTATCGGGGCGCAATTGAGTGAGCATCCCCAACACCATCGCGGTTGTGCGGGTATCGGTGTTCCAATTGCGATAATCGCGCCCAGATTCTTCCCAATGTGCGCCATTCGCGCTCAAAATTGCCACATTCATCACATCCGAGATGAGTGTACTCACCCGTTCCTCATCCGCTCCACCGATGTGCATGGCACGCGCCAGCAGTG